>JAAYYR010000017.1 GCA_012515255.1 Clostridia bacterium
ATAATCATAGCGCCTGGTGCGACGGACGCTGTACAGCCAAGGAAATGGCGGCGGCAGCTTATGATCTGGGCTTTAGCGATTTTGGTTTTTCCGGCCACAGCTCTGTGGCCTTCGACCCGCCATGCTCAGTGCGGGATATGACGGGCTATATCAAGGATATTCGCGGGTTGCAGCAAGACTATGCCGGGCGTATGCGCATATATTGCGGAGTGGAGCAGGATTATTACGGCCCGGTGGCTGACCGCGCGCTATATGATTATCTAATCAGCGGCGTGCATTATCTGCCGCAGGCGGCGGACGGGGGCTATTTCGCTGTGGACGGCAAGCCGGAGATGCTGGCCAAGGGTATAGCGCGGGACTTTGGCGGAGATGCTTATGCCATGTGCCGCGCCTATTTTGACCTGATCGCTGAAAATGTCGGCCGTTATCAGCCGGATTTGGTGGCGCATTTCGATCTCGTGGTTAAGAATAATCAAGACGGCTGCTTTTTTGATGAGCGCGACCGGCGCTATCGCCACGCGGCTCTGGAAGCGCTGGATTATTGCCGCGAGCGAGAACAGGTGCTGGAGCTAAACAGCGGCGGCATTTACCGCGGCTTTCGCTCCGACCCTTACCCCGCGGAATTTCTGCTTAGGGAATGGCGCGGCTGGGGCGGGTGCATCACCCTTTCCGCCGACGCTCATGAAACGCAGGCTATCGGCTTCCGCTTTGCCGAAGGCTGTGCATTGCTGCGCGCCCTTGGCTTTCGCTCATTGCTGGTATGGCAAAACGGCTTATATGTCGAACAGGGCCTATAATATGCGGCAAGGTTGGGTAAGGTTCACCGGCCGCGTCATAGGCGCCAATTGCCGTTCCGGTATGGCGCGCCGGTGCGTTTTTCCGCATGGAGCGACATTAATGGCCGGCGCGGCTTTTATTGGGCTTTTTCTTGCCACGCATGATAATTTCTGATATACTACTACAATGACTGCGATAGTTTTAAATATTAGGGAGGGGTGGAGCAATTATGATGGCTGATAAAACGGAAATTCGGGTTGGTATCGTCGGGTTGGGGACGGTGGGCGGTGGTACAGCGACCGTTCTGACGGAGAATGCCGCTATTATCGCCTCGCGCGCCTTTCCTATCCGTTTGGCCGCCGTGGCGGATATTGATACGACCCGGGCCAGGGATTTCCTGGATAAATTAGGGCAAAAATCGACTATATTATATAATGACTGGCGGCAAATGATTGATGATCCGACGATCGATATCGTTGTTGAGACTATCGGCGGCATCAATCTGGCGCGGGAGGTCATTAGCGCGGCGCTGATTGCCGGAAAAACCGTGGTGACCGCCAATAAGGATTTACTGGCCGTCCACGGCGGAGAATTGCTGCGCATTGCCGGCGAACATGAAAATGATCTCTTTTTTGAGGCCTCGGTCGCCGGGGGTATCCCTGTAATTCAGGCTGTCAAGGAGGCTTTGGCAGGCAACCGCATCCAAAGCATCATGGGCATCTTAAACGGCACCACGAACTTCATCCTCACACGCATGAGCGAGGACGGCACGGATTTTGCCGAGGCTCTGGCAGAGGCGCAGGCTCTTGGCTACGCCGAGGCTGATCCCACCGCGGATGTGGAAGGCTGGGACGCGGCGCGCAAGATCGCCATTTTATCCTCGATCGCCTTCAATAGCCGCGTTACCTATGATATGGTGCCTTGCGAGGGCATCACTAAAATCAGTAAATGGGATATGATCTATGCCAAAGAATTCGGCTATGTGATCAAGATGGTCGGCATCGCCCGCCATCAGGGCTGCGCCGAGGAAGGCTTTATCGAGGCGCGGGTACATCCGCTGATGCTGCCGGCGAATCATCCGCTGGCTACGGTGCGCGATTCCTATAATGCGGTTTTCATCGAGGGCAATGCCGTGGAGAAAACTATGTTCTATGGCCGCGGCGCCGGCGCTTTGCCCACCGGCTCCGCTATTGTCGGCGATATTATCCAGGCGGCGCGCAATATCATGCATAATAGCAAAGCCCGACTTGGCTGCACCTGCCATCTGGACTTGCCGGTGCTGCCGCTTGACGAGGTCGTAAGCAAGTACTATATCCGCGTCAGCGTCTATGACCGGGTCGGCGTATTTGCCAGCCTGTCCGCTGCTTTGCGCGACAGCAATGTCAGCATTGACGCGGCAATGCAAAAAAGGCGGATCAGTGCCGACCAGGCTGAGATCGTCATCATCACACATAAGGTCAGGCATGCCGATATACTGGCGGCGCTTTCGATCATCGAAAACCTTGATTGCACCTGCGAGGTTTGCGGCTATATCAGGGTCGAGAATGAGGAAAGCTGATGGTCAGGGTGAGAATCCCTGCCACCACAGCTAATCTGGGCTGTGGTTTTGACACCTTTGGCATGGCCTTGGGATATTATAATTATATAGAAATAGAGAAGGCCGATGCCTTTTCTTTGACGATCCGGGGCGAGGGCGCTAAGTATTTGCGCACCGACGCCGGAAATTTGGTGACGCGATCCGCCACGGCAGCCTTCGAGATAGCTGGGGTTCCCCTGCCGGAATTAGCTGTCACCTGCGAGAACAATATCCCCTTATCCCGCGGCATGGGCAGCAGTTCCGCCGCTATCGTCGGCGGCGTCTACGCGGCCAATCAGCTAATGGGCGTCCCCTTAAGTCTGGAGCAGATGCGTGATTTGGCGATCGCCATTGAAGGCCATCCCGATAATGTTACGCCGGCGCTTTTCGGCGGATTTACGATCAGCGTTAGCGAAGGCGGGCAGGCCTATACGAAGCAAATCAAGCTGCCCCGTACTTTGCAGGCTGTGCTGGCTGTACCGCATTTTACAGTATCGACGAAAAAAGCCCGCGCTGTGATTCCCAAGCAGGTGGCTTTGGAAGACGCGGTCTATCATCTCGGGCATGCCGCTTATTTGGCGCTTTCTCTGATAGAAGGCGATCTTGCGGGCTTTGGCGCTATGCTGACAGACCGGCTGGCCTATCCTTACCGCTCGCGGCTGATCAAAGGCGCGCAGGACGTGGTGGCGGCGGCAATCGCCGCGGGCGCTATCGGCTGCGTGATTTCCGGCTCCGGGCCGACCATGATCAGCTTCACCGAGGATGATGCAATCCTGCGCAGCAATATAGCTGCGGCGATGAGCGAGGCTTTCGCGGAAAACGGCGTGGAGGCGGATATTATTACGGTAGGGATGGATAATCAAGGGACAATAGTGGATGAACAAGGCCAAGCGTCCGGTTCCCCAAGATATGCACTGGAGGGTTAGACAATGATTGTCGTAGAAAAATTTGGTGGCAGCTCTGTCGCCAATCCCGAGCGGATAAAAAAAGTGGCAAGGCGGATCGCGGAAACTTATGACGCCGGTAACCAGGTAGCTGTGGTGGTATCCGCTATGGGCGACACCACGGATGATCTGATCGCGCTGGCCCGCCAATTGACCTCCAGCCCCAGCGCCCGGGAAATGGATATGCTGCTCTCCACCGGCGAACAGATTTCCATCTCCCTGCTGGCGATGACCCTGATGGAAATGGGCTATCGGGCTGTGTCGCTGACCGGCTGGCAGGCCGGGTATATGACCGACGGGGATTGTTCGCGGGCCAAGATTCTCAGCATAAATAATCAGCGCATACATAAGGAGTTTGCTAAAGGTAATATCGTCGTGGTCGCCGGTTTTCAGGGCATAGACAGCGAGGGGGAAATCAATACTTTAGGACGCGGCGGTTCCGATACCTCGGCGGTCGCTTTGGCAATTGCGCTTAATGCCGATATTTGCGAGATTTACACCGATGTGGACGGCGTATACACGGCTGATCCCCGCATTGTTAAAACAGCCCGTAAAATACCGGAGATTTCTTATAGCGAAATGCTGGAAATGGCGGCGATGGGCGCTTTGGTGCTTCAGCCCCGCTCCGTGGAATTGGCGAAGATGTACGGCGTCAAGCTCCATGTGCGCTCCAGCTTCAATCATAGCGAAGGCACGATCGTTAAAGAGGAGGAGCAAATGAACAGAGGTTTGGAGCAGGAACAAATGGTATGCGGCGTGGCGCATGATCTGAATGTGCTAAAGACCACGGTTTTTGGCGTTCCGGATCGCCCGGGAGTGGCCAGCGAGATTTTTGGCAAGCTCGCCGCCGAGGGCATAAACGTGGATATGATCATTCAAAGCGGCAACCGCAATGCGCATCAGGACATCTCATTTACCTGCGGGCGCGATGACCGTGATAAAGTTGAGCGCATCATGGGCGAATTAGTGCAAAGCCTGCCCGCCGGCGGCTTTTCCGTGATCGATACGCTGGCCAAGGTTTCGGTAGTGGGCGCCGGCATGATCACTCATCCCGGAGTCGCGGCGACGATGTTCACAACCCTGGCGGATAAGGGCATTAATATTGAGATGATCTCCACATCCGAGATTAAAATCTCCTGCATCATCCATGAGA
>JAAYYR010000196.1 GCA_012515255.1 Clostridia bacterium
CATCGCCCCCACATCCGCGTCAATCTCCGCGATCTTCTTCAGGTATACATCAGCCACATCGGGCATCCGGTTTTCCCGCGACGCTTTTGCCAATGCCGCCAGCTTATCCTGCAAAAGAGCGGCGCCCGGCGCGAGAAAATACTTGGAACTGCGGATTTTTGCAGCAGCTTCCGCGGTTGTGGCGCAGTCTTGCATAAATATCACCATTTCGCGGTAGACCTGCGCCTGCCTTGGCGCATAGCCGCTTTTTTCGCAACGATCCGCCATCATGCCGTATAATTTCAAGGACTTATCAATATCTCTCAAGCCGCAACCCTCCTCTGACAAAAATATTGATCATGGTTCAGCTTAAAACTCTTTTTCGTCGGGGCTCCGAAGTGGCTATGTGCCGCGATGCACTGAATAAGCGCTGCCGCGCAGCCCGGTTAAAAGCGGGCAAAAAGCGCCGTTTTGCAGCAAGCAAATGTTTATGGAAAATACGAACCGATGCCGCCGGCTGTTCGATTGCCGTCGCCTTGATAATCCTGGAATGACACTGTTACATACGCCTCCGCGTCATCAGACGCAGGCCATTGGTAGATGGTCAGCACAACTCCTTCGAGATAGACCGTTCCCTCTACGCCGTCGAAATAGCGGTCGAAAACCTCTTGATAAGACAGGCCGCTGAGTGTACGATCATCATAATCCTGCGACAGCTGATCGTAGATACCTTCCAGTTCGGCGCGGGTAAAATATGCGGCCGCGTCTGTCGCCGCATCCGAGTCGTCGTCTCCTCCGGCCGCGGGCAGATCATTGCTGCGTCTGAATTCGAAGATGGTCAGATACCCGTCATCATCTACTTCGATCGTCAGCATATCGCCATCCAGCACAAATTCATTGACATAATCTTCGCCGTCTTGCTCATAATAAAGTTTGCCATTGTCCCAGGTGCCGCTTAGCAGCATATCGGTGTTGATCTCCGCCGTATTGTCTTCATTGAGGATAATATAATAGTAAATCCCCAGTTCATCTAGTAATTCGGCATCATAATACTCTGTATCTATGGTGAGGGCGTCAATGACATAATAACCGGCGGCAGAGGCGTCTGCACCCTGGCCGGCGCCTTCTTTTTCCAGCACGATCTTCAGCCCGGTTCCCATAAAGTCCTCGATCACCATGACATTGCCGCTTACCGCGGCGCTGATAAAGGCCGTGCCTCTGGAGCTGACGGTGATGGTATCCCCCGTGGCGCTCCAGTCATATTTGTCCTTTTTGCCCTCTGCGCGCAACTCGCATTTACCGCCATCCTTAAGCTCGAGGACAAAACCGTCGCTATAGATTTCATCGGCAGGGAATTCCTCGCCGAACATCTCGATTGTTACGGCCTGCCAGATACCGACATTCGGGTCATCGGACACAGTCGGCGTGCCGTCGCCGCCGCAACCGGCCAACAGGGCCATGACCACAACAAGAGCCAGCGCCAGCGCAAAAACTTTACCCTTGATTTTCATTGTACCTACCTCCTGATATTTTCAAATATTCAGCAGCACCTACAGAAACTGCATTGTTCTGCCGGTTTTTATTGCATGAGCGATTCGAGCTTGGAAAACAAATAATTGATGCTCGTATCATAATAAAGAAAATCATCGATCCTGTTTTCCTGCTTCGCCTGTATGGCCGCACGGCAGGATCCCGTATCACTTTCCGAACATAAGAGCACCTGTTTGCATCCTGGGACCTGCTCCCGGATCGCATCACAAATGTTCAGGCATTTCTCGGCCAAGCGAAATCTGCCGGATTCAGGTATTTCCACGACGACAATCTCCGGCTGACAGCTGATCGCGGTGATCAGAGCGGAATCATAATTCTGGTCGGCCTGAAGTTCAAAGCGAAGATCGTCTTTTGTCTGCGCGATCAAAGCATCCGAAAGTATTTTTCTGCTCATGATCAGCAGGATTTTTTTCTTATTCATGACTTATCTCCGACCCCCTCCCCAATGAGTTTTCCGTTTTCAGCGTATCCGGTTCAGTATAAGAAAGGAAGGCCATCCCCGCCCGGCCCGCGGCAGATGTTTTTTGGCCAAAGAGCGGGCGGGAAAAAACAAACGGGAAGCTACCCGGGCAGCCCCCCGTTCCGGAAAACCTTTATTTCTTCGTCAATTCGTAGCTGGGCCGATAACTCTCATCTGCTACCAAAGAAAGGCTGTTGCCGTCCACCTCAAAGTGATAGTCGAGCGCTTCATCCCAATTCGACAGCTTGATCTTGGCTGTATCGCCGTCTACAGAGTATGTACCGGTATCTTTGATGCCGTATTCGTTGGTCGTTTCACAGCTGCCTTTGCCATTAAATGTCCAGGTGACGGCCATATCTTGGCTGTGGCCTTCCCATGTTCCCTTAAGGGCATCGCCGCCGCCGCAGGCGCTTAATGCCACCAGCATCACCAGAACCAATAGCACCGATACCAGAATCTTAACCGGTCTGTTTTTCTTCATTCTAACATCTCCTTTAATACGATTTTATTATGCCTTTGTTGTAGCGTAGCATATTTTACCGGCCGGCGCCCTACCCGCGGCGGGTAGTTTTTGGTGCTAAAAGCAAAAAAAGGCCGATTTCTCGGCCTCATAAGCAGCGGCAACAGGATGCTTGTTTTTAATACAGCGGGTTGATCCAGCCATTGGATATCATATAGAAGGCCAGATCCACCGCCTTGGTAAAGCCTGTCTTGGCCAGCATATTTGATTTATGGTATTTGACGGTGTTTTCGCTGATAAATAATTCCTCCGCAATCTCCTTGCTGGACAGATGCTTGCACATCAGGCGCAGCACTTGCAGCTCCCTTTCGGTAAGCGGGGCCTCGCCCAGCGGCATGGGGATGATCTTTTCCTGAGGATAAAAAGTTTCTCCCCGCATGACGCCGCGGGCCACCTCGATAAAATAATCAAGGCTTTTACTTTTAAAGACAAAAGCATGCGCACCGGCTTTTTTGGCCCGCGGC
The DNA here is from genome assembly GCA_012515255.1 of Clostridia bacterium. GTDB lineage: Bacteria > Bacillota > Dehalobacteriia > UBA4068 > UBA4068 > HGM13862. The sequence goes on from JAAYYR010000196.1 coordinate 2,975, forward strand.
ACATAGCTGATTTCATCGAAGCCCGACATCACGATAATCTTCGTCGCGGGGAACTGATCTTTGACCGCTTGCGTCGCGGCCAATCCGGAAGCGCCTCCCGCGGTGCAAACATCCATTAGCACCAAATCGGGCCGCAAGCGTCCGCAATAAACAACCGCGTGGGCGGCGGTCGCCAAATGCCCCACCACCGTAAAATCTCCCGCGTTGGCGAGCGCATAGGTCAATGAATCGCACATGGATTTATGATCGTCGACAATCAGCACCTTATACATGGTCTGCACCTCCCGGTAAATGGACGCTCACAGCAAAGCTGGGCCGGACAGTCACAGCGAGCGCGCCGCCGCACGGCTCCACCAGTTTTCTCATACCGCTGATGCCGCCGCCTTCGACAATGGGCCGGGTCGGCGGGTAGCCATTATTGGTTATCTGCAAATGATATGCGCCGGCGGAACAGTCGATCCGCACCCAGATTTTGGTGGCAAAGCCATGACGGACGGCATTGGTCACGCTTTCTTGGATGACATCCGCGAACAGGCGTCCTTTTATGCGGTCTTGCGGCAGCCGGCCCTGTACTTCGATGTCCACGCCGATGGAGCCGAATGTCTGCCGCAGGCCCTCGAGCTCGTCCTGCGGCGACGGCGCTGTTTGATCCGTCCTCAAATCATCAAGCAGCCCTTGGGCCAGGGAACGTAGCAGCTCATAATCCAGTGCCTGCTCGCTGCGGATGGTACGCAGCAGCAAAGTCAGCCTTTGACCCAAGACATCATGTGCGCGCATTTTTGCCTTTTGCGTTTCTCTTTCCTGGCTAAGGGTATGGAGGCTGGCAATCGAGCGGCTTAGTTCTTCTCCCTTGCTTTTCAGCTCCGCCTCCTGCCTTTGTAGTTCAGCCGTCATAATCCAGCGCCGGGTAATATCGGTTGCCGTCAGCTGGATATACTTTTTGCTTTTGATCCGCAGTTCGGTTCTAGTAAACATCCAAGCTGTCTGATCCGGCAAAAGGTAAACGATCTGCCCTTGAAACTCCACCCTCCGGCAGCCCGGCTCCAGATCGCCCGCGAGCAGCGATTCATAGAAGCGGTTGCCATTGCGGCGCATTCCACCGGATATGGCTTGCATCAATCTGTGCATTTGTGCGTTGAGCAGCAGGATAAACCCATCCGGTTCACTGAAAAATACGCCCGTATGCAAGGAATCGATCGTATTTTTAATCGATAAGGCCGAAAGGCTGGTCCTGATCTCCCTGTATCTGAGCCGGCCGATATGGATGCTGCGCGCCGGATAGACCAGCAGGGCCGCCACATAAAGATAGGCAAAGGCGTTGCCGCAAGCGGTCTCCAGCATCGGCAGCGTGAGGGCAGCCGTGAGCACGACAAGCAGCGGCCACGGTTTTCTTTTCAGCAGCATGACGACAGCTGCCATGAGCACGATTGCGGCAAAACAAAGGATGCGTAAAAGGCCGTACCCTGTGGGCGCGAGCAGGCTATTGAAATAATTATGGTGGATCTGCCCATGCAGCGCGGAACAGGCCAAAATCTGCATCAGCACCAGCAATTCAAGGCAATTCTCCCCCCAGTGGCCCGGGCCGCTTTCGTGCCGCTGGAAGCTCAAAACCATGGCCGCTGTCTGCAGCAACACGGCCAGCGCGATTAAAAGGGTCAGCAGCAGGCGCGCGGCTTCCGGCCAGGTGTACAGCTCAATCACCGCACTCACCCCCTTTGGGGAAGGCTAGGCTAATGCCGACGGCGCCGTCCAGATCTTTGATGGCCCACAAGCCGCCGGCTGCCCGAATCGCTGCCTCCGGCTCCGGGGCCGGCTTAAAGGATCGCGCATCATAAGAGGGCAGCAGGCGCAGTGTGATCAGGTCCTTCTCCGGGCCTAAATGGGCGAGCATATATGGGCAGCCCTGCTGGGCGGCCCAATCGATCACCGTATAGAAAAAGTCATAGAACAAGGTCGCCTGCCGCACCGCCAGCGGCGCTTTTATTTCACTGGTTACGAGGATGTTGACATCGGCATAAACCGCCATCTCCGCCAATTCATCGATATAGGCCGTCAATTCAGCGGCTGGCACAGCCTTGGTTTCCCGCTCCCGGAAGAATAAATTGCAGCGCCGCTTCACATAACAAAGCAAAAGCGCAATACAGGCGATTTGCTGCGGTCGCTCGCTGACGGCGGCCAGCTCTTCGATCATGGCTGACAGTCTGATAATATGCCCGGCGATTTCCTGCTCCAG
>JAAYYR010000197.1 GCA_012515255.1 Clostridia bacterium
AGCAGCGTCACCTCAAAGCCCTGGTCCTGCAGCTTCTCCAGCGTATGCAATACGGCATGATGCTCAAACTTGGAGGAGACCACATGCTTTTTCCCCTTGGCCGCGCCAAGATATGCCGCGGAAATAATCGCCTGATTGTCAGCCTCGCTGCCACCGGAATTAAAGTAAATCTCCTTGGCCTGACAATTCAATTGCCCGGCAATCATTGTTCGCGCCTGGAGCAAAGCCTCTGCCGCTTCCTGTCCCGGAGTGTGGAGGCTGGAAGGATTGCCGTAGACCTTGTCCAGATAAGGGAGCATGGCCTTGATGGCTGTTTGGCTCATTTGCGTGGTCGCCGCGTTATCGGCATAAATCCTTTGCATCCCGTTTCCTCACTTGATCGGCTTATAGGCTAATCACCCTAAGCCGATAATCCCTATTTATTTAATAGGGATTATAACATAGCCAAAATCCGCTGTCAATAAGAACGATAATTCCGGCCATGTTTTGGCCGCCATACGCTGTATAACCGGCGCTATCCAGACAAAATAAACCGATGCTTTTCATCAGTGCACAAATATATCGCTTATCCATAAGTATATCATAAAAACGCCAAATTGCTATAAAAAATAACCTAAATCTACATAAAATCAACCCCATAAGTAAATGAAGCACAGCGGCGGGCGGCCGACTTATATCACTTGCATCATTTTCCATTATGGAATTGCCGACTTATGCAATAATATACAATGAGGCGATAAAAATCGACCTTTTCACTCTCAGTCTTAACATGGTATAATAATTTTATGATAATAAATATTATACTGATTTGATTTTCGTTTGCCTAGGAGGGCAAAAATGAAAAAAGCGCTGATCATTCTGCTCGCATTAATGCTCGTGCTTGGCTTTGCCGCCAATGCGGCCGCTGCCAGCCAACCGGCGCTCGACGCAGCGGCCGATTTATATGAGCTGGGTTTATTCCGCGGCGTAGGCAGCAAAGCCGACGGCCAGCCGAATTTTGATCTGGACCGCAGCCCTACCCGGGGCGAGGCTGTGACCATGCTCGTGCGGCTGCTGGGGCAGGATGCAGCCGCTAAGGCCGGCTCCTGGGATACGCCTTTTCTTGATGTGGATGCCTGGGTCGCCCCTTATGTGGGCTACGCTTATGCCAATGGCCTGACGCTCGGCATATCCGCCACCAGCTTTGGCGGCAATGATCCGGTTACTGCCAGCCAATATCTGACCTTTATCCTGCGCGCTTTAGGCTATGATTCCGGCGGCGACTTTACCTGGGACAATGCCTGGGCTCTCACAGACAGCTTAGGCGTGACCAAAGGCGAATATACTGCCGCAACCGGCGGCTTTTACCGCGGCGATGTAGCGATTATCTCCTACCGCGCTTTAGCGGCCCGGCTTAAGGACGATACCGCTACTTTACTTGACGCGCTGTATGCCCGGGGCGCGATTACCGGCCCGCCGGCGGTCATGGCAGTGAGCTTCCTTGATGTGGGGCAAGGCGATTGTATTCTTATCGAATCGCAAGGGGACTTTCTGCTCATCGACGGCGGCAATAATGAGGACGGCCTTCTCGTCGTCAATTTTCTGCGCAGCCAGGGCGTGGACGAGCTGGATTATATCATCGCCACGCATCCGCATGCCGATCATATCGGCGGTCTGGATACGGTGATCGAAAACTTTGAGGTAGAGACGGTGATCGCGCCGCAGGCGACACAGAGCACGCGCACATTTGAGGAATTCATCGACGCCGTGGCAACCGCCGGGCTGGCGCTCACCGTACCGCAAAGCGGCAAAAGCTATACCCTGGGCCGGGCTTCCTTTATCATTATCGCTCCCAATGATGATTATGGCGACGAACTTAATAATTGGTCGGTCGGTATCAAGCTGATCAACGGCTCCACTTCTTTTGTGATGTGCGGCGACGCGGAAGCCGCCGCAGAGGCTGATATGCTGGAAACCGGCATCGATATCTCCGCCGATGTGCTGAAGATTTCCCATCATGGCAGCAATACCTCGACGACCGACGCTTTTCTCGCCGCGGTGCGGCCCCGTTTCGCCGTGATCTCCTGCGGCAGCGGCAATGCCTACGGCCACCCGCATCCGGATATACTGACCAGGCTTTATCATGCGGGAATCAAATTATTCCGCACCGATTTGCAAGGCTCCATCACCGCCGTCAGCGACGGCAGCGGCATCACGTGGAGTATTCCGCCCCTGTCGGATACCTTGGCCAGCCCCGGCGTCATCCCCAGCAAGCCGGTAAGCGGCGCGATCGGCGAAACGCCGCTATTGGACCTCACTTATATTCTCAATACCCATACCTTGAAATTCCATCACTACTGGTGCCGCTATGTCGGCTCTATTGCTCCCGCGAATTATGAGCAAAGCGATAAAACGCGCCAACAACTAATTTTTGAGGGGTATAGCCCATGCCAGGTATGTCAACCATGAGGGGGTATCAAGATGCGCTATATCATCGACCGTTTTGAGGGGCCTTTCGCCGTTTGTGAGGCGGAAGACGGAATAATAGTGCGGATTGTCCGCTCTACCCTGCCCTCCGGCTGCGTCGAAGGCAGCGTCATCGCCATCGGCGAGGACGGGTATTGGCATTTGCTCGATAATTCCGGGCAACGCCAAAGGCTATGGCAGAGAATATCCGCCTTGTTCAGGACGCCCAAAAAAGATTAAAACAAGGCGCTGCCGGCTTGGGCCTTGCTTCTTGTTAAGGCATCCGCCTTTTTAAGCCTACCGGCAAAAAAGCCGCAGCCGCTTGTCAAACGGCTGCAGCGCGCTTATCATAACCCCGGCCATAGGATTGCAAAAAACATTTAAGGAGAAAACACGTGACGGAAAAACTAGATCAAATCCTCGCTTTTAACCGCGAGTTTGTCGCAAGCGGAGAATACAAAAAATACCTCAGCACGAAATTCCCCTATAAAAAGCTGGCTATCCTCTCCTGCATGGATACGCGGCTGACCGCATTGCTGCCCGCGGCGCTCAACCTCAAAAACGGCGATGTCAAGATAATTAAAAACGCCGGCGGCATGATCAGCCATCCCTATGGCAGCGTGATGCGCAGCCTGATGGTGGCCATTTACGAGCTTGGCGTGGAAGAAATACTCGTCATCGGCCACTATGATTGCGGTATGCAGGGTAAAGATAGCGGCGGCATCATCGCCAAAATGCTGCAACGCGGCATCGAGCCGCAGACCCTTGAGATCATCCGCGCCTGCGGCATCGATCTCGACGCCTGGCTTTCCGGCTTTGGCGATGTGGAAACCTCGGTAAGGCAAAGCGTGGAACTGATCAAGGGGCATCCGCTTATGCCGCGGGATATCGAGGTGCGCGGTCTGATCATCCACCCGGAAAGCGGCGAGCTGACCGTCGTGGTTTAGCCCCAGATCAATCTGCCGGCAACATAGCGCTTTATTGGGCATACACTGAAAGCGATGGGCGTTTATCCCGCCGCAACCCCGGCCTTCGCTCATCCCTGCCGAAGCCGCGCTCTCCCCTTGACAGGACCGGGGCTGCAATGATATGATTGGTATATCTCTTTGCACTGCATATAACCATATACAGTACAATCTGATCAGGCGCAAGCCGGGCCATTACGGCAACAGGATCAAACGATACCTGTGGGACAGTTACTGCCCCGCAGGTATTTTTTATACCCGCCGGGCAGCAGAGAAATACTTGGCGAGGAGCTTTTGATCATGGTGCAAGCATACGCTAAGATACAAGGGTTGAGCAGCGCGGAGGCA
>JAAYYR010000198.1 GCA_012515255.1 Clostridia bacterium
ATGGCATATGTCGGGTTGCTGCATGGGCAATGCTCTGTTTGGTTTTCTTTCTTGGCGGCTGCGCCCGCGGCCAGGCACAAAGTACCATTGTCTGCCATCAGGGTGAAACTTCATCCTATGGCCAAATCATCGCTCAGGCCTTACCGTCTTATACGGTCATCGCCGAGCAGGAAGGCCACTCGGTATTCGCTTATTTGCAGGAGGGCAATGAGGTGGAAGCCTTTGCTGTGCAGGCCATACCTGCTTTGGAGCATGGCTTGGCCGGGCATTGGTACCCGCATTATCTAGCCACTGTGGTCATTGCGGTGGATCGCGATATAACGGATGCCCGCATCGACGGCTGGAGCGACCTGACCGCCGCGGACGACATAATCGGTTATGCAGATCACAATCAGTACAATCCTTTTTTGCTAAGCGCGATCGCCTACGGTTTGGAAGGCGCCGGCTTCACCTTAAAAAAAGCGACCGGCCTGCTGGGGCAGTTGCATAGTGAAGGTCGCCTGGCCTTGCAGGGATTCGATGCGCCGATCGTGATTTGCTATGATTATCAGGCGGCGGCGTTGCTCAAAGGCGGCCGCAATATCGAGATCATCATCCCGAGCGAAGGGACTCTGACTTATCAGCGTGGCCTTTTATCAGGGACGGAGCTTCTCTTTAGCGGCGATATTGCCTCCTTGCTGCTCGCGGCCGGCTTTCGATTGCCGGATGGCCGCTGCGACGCCGCCCTTTATCCCGCCCGGGCAGATTATAAGCAGGCCGCTCTGGTCGCGAATCATGTGCATCTGAATACTGTAGCCCAGGATGTCAATCACTTATTTCGACGCCAGGTTTTACATACGCGGCTGTATAGCTCTGCCAATGGCCGAGAGCACCAGTTTTTTGTCCTGCTGTATATGATACTTGTGGTTGTCTGGACGGCCTCGGCCTTACATCGGGCCATGCAAAACGATGTGCGGCGGGCCGTATTAGCGACCGGGGTCATCCTGCTGGGCTGGATCACGCTGCGCCTGATCAAGTACCAGCTGGCGGAAGCCCTGGTGCTGAACCGGTATCTGTGGTACGGCTTTTACCTGTTTCAACTGGCCTTGCCCCTGGTTTTGTTATGGCTGGCGTGGGTGATCGATAAGCCGGACGCCGGGGCGAAACCAGCCACCTGGCTGCGCCTGATGAGCGCGATCAATGGCCTGCTTATGGCCCTGGTATTAACGAACGACCTACATAACTGGGCGTTCCGGCTCGATTTAAGCAATCCCAACTGGTCGCACGAGTATGGCTACGGCATCGTCTTTTTCTCTGTCACGGCGGCCTGGAGCATTCAGCTGATCATCGCCGTCACCATACTGATCATTAAAAGCAGGCAAGCCCCGCGCAAAGGGGGGCTGGTATTGCCGCTGCTATTTTCAGCGCTGCTGATCTTGTATGCCATCGGCTATATCATGCGGGTCCCTCTGGCCTGGGACAGCGATTATACCATGGTCGTCGGGCTGTTTGCCTTGCTGTTTATGGAAGTCTGTATGCGCAGCGGCGTCTTGCCGGTGAATACCAAGTATGCGCGGCTTTTTAACCACTCGCCGCTCAATATGCAGATTATTGACGGCGCGGGCAGGCCGGCTTTAGCCTCGGCGACCGCGGCACAGGTTGATGGCGCCGCGCTGCAAAGTGCTCTTAAATCCTATCCGCAGCCGCTGGAGCAGGATGAAAACACCCTGCTTTTCGCGACCGGCATTACCGGCGGCTATGCGCTATGGCGGGAGGATATCAGCAGTATAAACCAGCTGCATGCGCAGATCGGTGAATCCGTGCGCAAACTCAAGCTAGCCAATGCCCTGCTGGCAGAGGAAGAAAGAATCAAGCGGGACCTGGATGAAGAAACCGCGCATATCCAATTGATGACGCAGCTGGAGCAGGAAATCGCCGGGCA
>JAAYYR010000199.1 GCA_012515255.1 Clostridia bacterium
CTTTCATCAGGACTGGTAACGCTGTCGCGATGCGCCACCTCGATCGTCAGCCGCAATCCCTCATCCGCTGGCTCGACGGCAACGCCCAGGATCACCGCCAAATCACCGATATCCTGCTTCTGCTCGCGGCAACCGCCAAGGCCAAGCAGCAAGGCCGGAGCCAGGAGCATCAGAGCCATGACCCGCCGGGTTTTAGCTTTCATCGTCACCTCCGCTATTGTGCCAATCCGACATGCGCCGCCGGTTAGGGCTAAGCTGCACGGGACGGAATTTTAATTTCCACAGCGGGAAACGGATTACGCTGTCTTTGAGCCCCTGGAAATTGAGCGGGGCGAATGGGGAAAAATAAGGCACGCCGAAAGTCTCAAGGGAGCATAAATACATCAATAAAAAGACCAGGCCCAGCATCAGGCCAAAAAAGCCCATGAACCAACCAAGCGCCAGGAAAATTAACCGGGTGATGGTGGAGACGTCGACAAATGGCACGGTGACGAAGGAGGCGACCGCGGTTAAAGCCAGCACGATCAGCACCGCGGCTGAAATAAGCCCCGCCGATACCGCTGCCTGCCCCATGACCAGGGCGCCGACAATGCTGATTGCCTGCCCGGCAGGCTTAGGCAAACGGATGCCGGCCTCGCGTAAAATCTCAAAGGAAAGGCCGATCAGCAGTAGCGACATGCCGACGGAAAAAGGCGTTTGCGACTCCTCCACCGCAATTGAGATCAATAGTCGAAACGGGATCAATTGCTGATGATAAGAGGTAGCGGCAACGAAAAATCCCGGCAGCAGGATGCTGATAAAAAAGGCGATGGTGCGGATAATGCGCAACCAGGCGGCATAATAAAAGCGGGTATAATAATCATCCGGGTTCTGCAGGCCCTCGACAAATAACATCGGCACGGTAAGGACGATCGGCGAGCCGTCAACCAATAAGGCTACCCGCCCCTCCAGCACCCGCGCCGCGGCAAGATCAGGTTTCTCCGCCGTGCCTACCGTGGGGAACAGGGAATAAGGGGTATCCTGAATATACTGCTCAATATAGCCGCTATCCAGTATCGCGTCCACATCGATGCGCTGCAGCCTCCCCTTAAGCTCAGCCAGCACATCCCGGCTTACGATGCTGCCCACATAAACCAGGGCGATATCGGTTTGCGTATAGCGGCCGAGGCGCAGCATTTCCACCTGAAAATCGGGATGATGGATTTTCCTTCTCAGCAAAGCCACATTGCTGCGCAGACCCTCGATAAAGCCCTCGCGCGGGCCGCGCATCACCACATCGGTGGCAGGCTCGGCCACGGAACGCTGCGGCCATTGGATAAGCTCGATCAACACCGCGCTTTGCGAGCCTTCCAGGAACAGCGCCACCAGTCCCTGCAGCACCCCCGCGACCAGCTTCGCCATATCGGTTTCTATTTTATCGCTGCTGACCCGGATGATGCGGGTCGCCGCCTCCGCCATGGTGAAGGGGCCGACTTTATCGGCCTGCAGCAAAGGAGCGATCACGCCGCGCCCTAAAAGCAGCTTGTCTACCAAGCCGTCAAGATGAACTAATGCGGCGGGCTGCCCGTTGGCAAGAAGCAGCTCTTTGATCGTCACATCCATGCTATAGCCTATTTGGCTGCGGATATAATCGATATTAGCGGCAACCGAGGGCGAAATATCTTGCTTGATTTCGATCTTTGAACCGCTCACGGACTCACCTCCGCCAGCTATTCTGTCCGGGAGGCGGGGGAAATATGCCAAAACAGCGGATACCGGCGAAGCGCCACGCCGCGGGCATAAAAAAACCGTCGTCAAAGCGACAGTTGTATGCGGGCGATTAAGCGGCGGTCGGCATGGATTTTATTTTGAAGAGCGGCTATGCTTAGCGTCAACAACACTCAGGCCGGCTGACAATGCTTGGCTCAGCACTGTCAAGCATCTTTGCTTGACGGGGTTTATAGGCCGGCGCGCTCAAATATATAATCAATATTATGGCGAAAAACATCGAAGGTAAAAATATCCATAATCTCCTCGCGCGAGAGCACGCTATTGATTTTCGGGTTGAGCAATACAAGGTACTGGAAGTCGCTTTGCTGCTCCCAGGCCAGTTTGGCGTCGGCGGAAATAATCTCATTAGCCTGATCCCGCATCACGCCCTTGGCGACCATGGCCAGCAGCAGCCGCTGAGAGAAAACCACGCCGCGGCTGACCTCGATATTACGGCGCATATTGTCGGGAAAGACTTTGAGATTATCCATGACATTAGTAAACAGATACAGCATATAGTCAAGCAGCATACAGCAGCTGGGGATAATAAACCGCTCCACCGAAGAATGCGCCGTGTCCCGCTCATGCCAGATCACCTGATCCTCCAAAGCCGGGACGACAAAGCCGCGCAGCATCCGCGCCAGGCCGCAAATGAGCTCGCTACTGAAGGGGCGCAGCTTAAAGGGGATGGCGGTGGAACCGGCCTGCCCCTCGGTCATCACCTCCTCCACCTCATGAATCTCGGTGCGCGAAAGATTGCGGATCTCGGTGGCGAATTTATCAAGCGAACTGCCGATGATCGCGATGGTGGTGATAAATTCGGCATGGCGGTCGCGCTGGATGATTTGATTAGTCACCAGGGCCGGATGCAGCCCGAGCCTGCGGCAGACAAAAGTTTCCACATGCGGATCAATACTGGCGAAAGTGCCGACGACGCCGGAAATTTTACCGACGGCCATCATATGTCTGGCATTGGCAAGGCGGGTGATCGAGCGGTCGATCTCTTTTGTCCACAGCGCCATTTTTAGGCCAAAGGTGACCGGCTCCTCATAGGTGCCATGCGTCCGCCCCATCATAAGGGTATATTTGTATTCCCGGGCCAATCGAGCCAGCACGCTGCGTAATTGGCTTAGCTTCGCCTGCAGCAATTCAGCCGCCTGGCTGACCTGTAGCGACGTGGTGGTGTCCACCATATCTGAGGACGCCATCCCTAGATGCAGATAATTGCCCACCGGGCCGATCTTTTCCCGCAGGCAGGTCAAAAAGGCCACCGCATTATGGCGGGTTTCGACTTCGATCTCCGCAATACGCTGTATATCATAGGCTGCTTTGGCTTTGATCTCCTGATAAGCCTCCACCGGGATTTGGCCGATATCCGCCATTGCTTCGCAAGCGGTAACCGCCACATCCATCATTAGCTGATAGCGGTTCTCATCGCTGAATATATTGCTCATTTCCGGCAATGCGTATTTCTCAATCATACTCGCCCCTCCGTTCAGGCCCCGGTACTTCTTTATCTGACCCGGATCGCAAATTCCTGGCATTCAGCGGCGCAGTAGCCGCAAAGGATGCAATCCTTTTCAATCACGCGCGGCTTGCCCTCGAACATCACCAAGGCGTCGCTGGCGCAGCCTTTGAGGCAATTGCCGCAGCCCTTGCAAAGCATTTGCATCAGTTGCCAGCGCTTATCGCTCTTGATCGCCGTGATCTCATCAAGGCATACAGGCATATCATTGAAGAAACGCAGATTCATCTCCAGCTCGCGCGGATGCACCATGCCCACGGCATGGGCGGCGAAACACGGCTCGCGGCGGCCGAAAGCAATGGCCTCGTCGATGCTGCTCAAAAGATTGCCGCCGGCCAGTAGCTTCATCGAGTACACGCCCTTGCCCCGGCCCGCGGCATCCTGCGCGGCAGCCAGCATATCCGCCGGGCCGCCTTCCAGCAACCCCATGCCCGTCTTATTATAGATACAAAAGATGATATCCAACTCCGGTACTTTGGCCAAAGCCCGCACTGCCGCCACATTATGGGTGGAAACGCCAACCGAGCGCAAGCGGCCTTTTTGCTTCATCTCCAGCAGGCATTGCCAGGCCCCTTCACGCTTGGTGATTACATCAGGGCCGACCCTGGCCGCATGCAGAAGAAAAATATCCAGGTAATCGCGGTTGAGGGCGCTTAGCGCCTCCTCTACCGCTTTATGCATATCCGCATAGGTCGCGGCTGTCGATTTACCGGTGATGACGACTTCTTGATCAGTTCGATCTAAAGCATAGCGCAGATGCGGATATGAGCCGTACATCTGGGCGCTGTCAAAAAAGGTCACTCCCTGCTCGATCGCTGACAGCAGCAGCCTGCCTCCGTCTTCAACCGTTAATTCCACTTGCAGCGGCCCCATGGGCAGAATACCGAAACATAGCTCACTGACCTTGATCCCGCTATGACCTAATATATTATATTTCATCAATCGCCCTCCCGGGGTTGTGTACATACGAATCATGCTAATAAAATAACGCTGTAAATCAGTTAAGATTATATCATTAAAGCCTGAAAAAGCCAATAACTTGACAAAAGCGTGACAAAAAATTATTATTTATGAGGATGTTATCATCGGCATTAGAGATGCCGCCGAGGGAAAGGACAGCCCCATGGAAAATGTTTTTGATCTGCTCTCCGAGCGCGGTTTTATCGAACAATCCACTAATGAGGAAGAAGTACGCGAGCTGCTTGGCAGGGGCCCGGTAACTTTTTATATCGGCTTTGACCCCACCGCGGATAGCCTGCATGTCGGCCATTTCATCCAGGTGATGGTGATGATGCATATGCAGCGCGCCGGACACCGTCCCATCGCTTTGATCGGTGGCGGCACAACAATGGTTGGCGACCCTTCCGGACGCACGGATTTGCGCCAAATGCTCACCCAGGATGAAATCGCCAGAAACGGCGAAAAATTCAAAAAGACCTTTTCCCGCTTTCTCCGCTTTGACGACCGGGACGGCGCGATTATGGTCAATAATGCCGATTGGCTGCTGCCGCTTAATTATATCGATTTCCTGCGCGAGGTCGGCCGTTATTTCTCCGTCAACCGCATGTTGACCGCCGAATGCTATAAAAGCCGTCTGGAACAGGGCCTGACCTTTCTCGAGTTTAATTATATGTTGATGCAGTCCTATGATTTCCTTGAGCTGTACCGCCGCTATGGAGCGCTGCTGCAGCTCGGCGGCAATGACCAGTGGTCGAATATCCTCGCGGGCGCCGATCTGATTCGCCGCGTGGAAGGAGCGGAAGCGCATGCTCTGACCTTTAAGCTGCTGACTACCGCCGCCGGTAAAAAGATGGGCAAAACCGAAAGCGGCGCTGTCTGGCTTGATGCGGAAAAGACCAGCCCCTATGAATTTTACCAATACTGGCGTAATATTGACGACGCCGACGTCGCCAATTGCCTGGCCCTGCTCACATTCATCCCCATGGAGCAAGTGCGCGCCATGACCGATATGGCGGGTGGCGCCGATATCAATAGGGCCAAAGAAAAGCTGGCCTATGAAGTGACCAAACTGGTGCATAGCGAGGAGGAAGCAGTCAAATCGCAAAACGCGGCGCGGGCGCTATTTGGCGGCGGCGGCATAACTGATGATATGCCCACCACCCTGATCGAGCGCGCGGCGCTCAAGCCCGGATTTACTATCATCGATCTGCTGACGGCCTGCCAGCTCATTGCCAGCAATAGCGATGGCCGCCGCCTGATCAAAGATGGCGGCATCTACCTGAACAATGAGCGCGTGGCCAGCCATGATCAGCCGGTCAGCGACGCTGATTTCGCCGACGGACAAGCACTGCTGCGTAAAGGCAAAAAAATCTACCACAAGGCGATTCTGCGCTAAACAGCCGGCTCCTCCGCAATACCTGCCGCCGCTTAAGCAAAAATGGCGGCGTCTGCCTTGACAATGAGCGCGTGCCGGTCTTTGAAAGCGTTTGCAAGGAGGTTCACCATGGATAGCGTCTATTATTATGATTTCCCCCTCTGCCGCCTGGGCATCGTCGCCGATGAGTCGGCGATCAGCCAGATTTTCTTTAGTCATGGCAATGATAATTTCCCTGCCCCGCTGCAGGAAACACCGCTGATCCAAGAAGCTGCGGAGCAGCTGCGACAATATTTCGCCGGGCAAAGGCGGGAATTTGACCTGCCTCTCGCGCCTCATGGCACCCCTTTTCAGAAGAAAATCTGGCAACTGCTTATGACCATTCCTCACGGCGAAACCCGCAGCTATAAGCAGATTGCCGCTTTAGCCGGCAATGAAAAAGCGACCCGCGCCGTTGGCGGCGCCAATAACCGCAACCCGATCGCCATTGTCATCCCCTGCCACCGGGTGATCGGCGCGGACGGATCATTGGTTGGCTACGGCGGTTTGCAAGGGCTGGGACTAAAGCGCCAACTGCTGGATCTGGAAAAAGCAGCCGGCCGCTAATTTCCTGCCACCGGCAAACGTAGCAATAAGCCAACTCAACCCCGCCCGTCGAGGCGGGGTTTTTGCTGCCTGCCATCTGCTACAGGCCGGCAAAGCACCTAACGCGCCACAGCAGTAAGCTCCACGCA
>JAAYYR010000200.1 GCA_012515255.1 Clostridia bacterium
AGAGGTCGAAGGTAAAGAAAGGGTCGATATTGCGGTAAGTCACCACATAACCGCGGTCGTCAAGGAAACGCGCCGCGTAAATGCTCTCACCCTCGGCAATGCCGCGCAATTCGCCGACCGGGTTAAGGAAAGGGCCGAGTACAAAAATATTATTGCCCTCGTCATCGCTGGTGGCGATGCGCAGATGGCCCTGGTATTCGTCCATAGCGAATTGATTGATCAGACGTCCCGGAACGGAACCGCAGGCTACCAATGCGGTTTCACCGCTCTCGCCCACCGCGAATTTAAGAATCTCCGTGCCATAATCATTGCCCTCGTTCCAGTAAGAACCCGCGGCATAGATAGCGTCCGCCGACATATATACCGTATAGCCGCTGCCGATGGCGGTGGTCGTTTGCGCCGGTGAGCCGTCGCTGATCCTGATCGTGCTGATATCGAGGAAATTTAAGCCCGAATCATGCGTAGAGTAATACATGCGGTCAATGGCCAGCGGCCGCGCCTTGACTGAGGAAGCGCTGTCACTATAAAGAGGGATGATATCGCCGTCAGCGGCGGCATAATAATTGGTAATGAGGAAAAGCCGGTCGTCCTGCAGACGCGAATCGTTATAATGCCCCTCGATCTCGAAATATTTCACTTGGCTAAATTGCCCCTGCCCCGCATCAAGCACATAGACGAAAGTCGAGGGGTCGCCGAATACCGGCAGGATACCGATATCAGATAATTTCTCCGAATAATAATAGACAAAATCATTACGCGTACCGATCAGGGCAACAATGCCGTCCCTGACATACATCTCGTGGATATGGCCGTCCGGGACGCTGAATTCGCCCAAGGATTGCACCTCATCGCCCTCGGCGCTCAGCATTACGACCCGGCTGCCGCTGCAGGCAAAGATATGATTGCCTTCTACTTTAACGATATCGCCTTCATCAATGCCCGCCACCTGCGCATTGGTGACATATTCCCCGCCGCCATCACCGGCGTCGGTATTCGCCTGGGGCGCCTCCGCCAGATCGTTTACTGAAAGCTCATCTTTGGCGCCATAGCCAAATCCGGAAACAGAGCGGGAAGTCCGAACCAGGGCATTGAGCTTAGCGGCGCTCGGTATCTTCAAAACAGCGGCCAAGCGCTCCTTGACCCGGGCGACCTGCGCGGCGGAAAGGGCGGGCTGTTCCGCGGCAATGGCAATGACGCTGCTTTGATAGCTTACCTTCAGGCTAAGGATGCTCTCGCAAACAGCCCGCAGCGGCACATAGGTGACGCCATTGCTCACATAGGTAGCGGCGGGCAGGGTTTTAGTCTTGCCGTTAACGCTATAGCTCGTTTTGCCGATGGGGAATTTGCCTGTGACCGCTCCTGCTTCCACAACAGCGGTTTTGCTCGCGGCATAATAATTGACCTGCGCGGCGAAAATTTCAGCCACAGCCCGCAGCGGCACAAATGTGGTGCCGTTTTTGACTACAGGCGCGATATTGGGAGTCGCGGTCGATAATTGTGTGATCTCGCCATCCTTAATAATAAGATTGCTGTCAATATGGAGAAAAATTAATTGCGGCGCCTGTACCTCGGCGGCAGAAGCCTTGTCCATTGCCCAAGCCGTAGCCGGGAGGGCAAAAATCAACGATAGCGTCAGAAGGATCGGTATCAGCCTTTTCATCATGACTCCTCCTTAATGATGATATCGGTGTCAGCTTAATCGCGGGGCGCTTTATTGGCAAAAGTATCCATATGTATTCAGACGGTTTCTTTGTCTAAATGTTCCCCGCCCGCCCCCCTACTTCCTGTGCCGATAATTTTTTTGTCTGCTTTTTCCATATTAGACAGCACAAAACGATAGTCGCTGCGGCGGCCAATTTCATTGCTCGGCCACACCCGGCTATTGACCCAGGCATAGCCGCGATGTTTCTCATACATCTTAGACAACAACAAGGCGGCATTTATTCTTTTAGGAATAATGCCGCCTTGATTTGGCTGTACTAAAGATAATTATTTAGGACCAGATCGCCGCCCATTTATCCAGTAAAACGAGGATACCGGGGACAAAAGCTGAGATAATGCCGCCGATTACCAGCATGATAGGGAATAATTTTGGCGGCGTTTTGACAGGGAGCACATATTCCACAAACATCCAGCCCCACAGGAAAGCCCAGATCAACCACAAATAGGCTGTTCCGCCGTCGCCTCCGATCAAAGACGCGATGCCGAAAACGGCTGCAAACACCGCGACCATGACGCCATACCAACCGGCTAATCTCACATCCAGCCCGAAAAGCAGAATAGCACCGAAAATCACATAAGTAAAACCAA
>JAAYYR010000201.1 GCA_012515255.1 Clostridia bacterium
ACGCTTTCCTTGGGCCGATGAGGTGCTTTGCGGCGATTTTCCCGGCTGCATCGGGCGTTTTCAGGGCGGCGAGAACGATTATTATGTCGTGGTGACGCGCGGCCATGCCCATGACCGCCATTGCCTGGAGCAGATTTTGCGGGGACCGTATATTTATTGCGGCATGATCGGCAGCCGCACCAAAAACCAGATCATTTTTGATTATATGCTCAAACATGGGTTCAGCGAGCAGCAGATCAAATCAGTATACGCGCCGATCGGCCTGATGATCGGCAGCCATACACCGGCGGAGATCGCCGTCGATATCGCGGCGCAGCTCGTCCAAGTGCGCGCCCAGCAGGGCAGCGACAGCGCCTGGGATCGCACATTTATCAAGGCCTTGGCCGAGCTAACGCAGCCGGCGGCCATGGCTTTGATTATCCGCCGCAGCGGCTCCACACCGCGCGGCCCCGGTTCGCGGATGCTGATTTACAGCGATGGCAGCATCGTCGGCAGCGTCGGCGGCGGCGCTTCCGAGGGTAAGGCGATTCAGATCGGCCAAGAAGTGATCAAAAGCGGCAAAAGCGGGCTTTATCACTGCGTAATGACCTCGAAAAACGCCGCGGAAGAAGGGCTGATTTGCGGCGGCGAGCTGGATATTTTCATTGAGCGCATCGATTGAATACAGGCTTTTCAGCTTTAATCCTTGTTGACGCCGGTACGCGTCCAAAGAAAAAATATTTGCCGCCGCGTCTTCCTCTTGATAGAGCACACTGATTCGGCGATCAGAATTAAGCCGCGGATAGCCCCCGGTGAAATTATAAAACGGCATGACCCGGCGGTCATGCCGTTTTTGCCTGATGTTTTGGCGCCGGGGTATTGCCCGCGCTGTTTAGGTATCGATGCCGAGCAGATTTTTAGCGACAATGCCGATGATAAAGCTGATAGCGGCCACTGAAACGGAAATCACCGCCATTTCGCCGAAACGGCGCAGGAAAGGCTCGTTGCGGGCGACTGAGATATAGTAATTAAAGAAAAGGATGATCAGCAGCACGATTGCGATCATGGCGGCAAAGGCCGCCGCATAAAGATGATTGGGGAAGAGCAGATAGGGCAATACAAGCAGGCCCACTGTGATCAGATAGGCAATGCCCGTATAGGCGCTGGCCTTGAAGGCATGGGGATGGTTTTCCGTCCGCGCCGCCAGATACTGGGACGCGCCCATGGATAAGGTGGCCGCGATGCCGGTGATGATGCCGGTCAGCGCTACGAGCCGGGTATTGGCAAGGGCGAAGGTGACGCCGGCCAAAGCGCCGGTCAGCTCAACAAGGGCGTCATTTAAGCCCAGCACCATGGCTCCTACATAATGCAGCCGCTCCTCATCCAGCATGCCGTATAGCTCTTGCTCATGGCGGCGCTCATCCGCCATCACCCGGGCGGCCTCCGGAATTTCCGCGGCCATACGCCCATAGGCTTCCCCAGCGGCCAGTTCCTCTTTTTGGCGCATTTTTATCATGAAGGTGAAGCCGAGCATAACCACGACCAGCCGATACCAAAGCAGACGCAGCCGCCGCGGGGA
>JAAYYR010000018.1 GCA_012515255.1 Clostridia bacterium
AATTATCGCCATCGTCAGCATCTGAGCGCGCATTTTTCGAGAGCTGCCGCTGATTATGCATGGCGGCATGGAAGCCTTCTTCATCTATTGTGAAGCCTTCCTGCCACGCAATATCCTTGGCCAAGTCGAGTGGAAAACCGTACGTGTCGTAGAGCAAAAAGAGGTCGTCGCCGCTAAAAACGCTTTGTTGCTGCTCG
The DNA here is from genome assembly GCA_012515255.1 of Clostridia bacterium. Lineage (GTDB taxonomy): Bacteria > Bacillota > Dehalobacteriia > UBA4068 > UBA4068 > HGM13862. The sequence goes on from JAAYYR010000018.1 coordinate 198, forward strand.
CGCAGCCGCGCCACGATTTCCTGCGCCATCGCCATGCCGGCCTTCAGCGTCATATGGAAGCGCTGCTCCTCCTGTCTGATAGCATTGATTATCGTTGATTCCCGCTCTATCAGCAGCGGATATTGATCGGCAAGAGACGCCTTGACATAGGGGAAGAGGCGGTCAAGAAAGGGGTCGCCAAGCCCAAGATCCATGCCGAAGCGGGCGGCGCGGCGTAAGATGCGCCGCAACACATAACCCCTGCCCTCGTTGGAGGGCAGAACGCCGTCGCCGATGAGGAAAGAGCAGGAGCGGATATGGTCGGCAATGACGCGGAAAGGAAAACCGCGCTGGTCGCCATAATACTTTTTGCCGCTTAGCCGTTCGACGCCCTGAATAATACCGGCCATGATATCCGTATCATAATTACTGTCCACGCCCTGAATAATCGAAGTGATGCGCTCCAGGCCCATACCTGTATCAATGCTTGGTTTAGGCAGCGGGGTGAGATTGCCCTGTTCGTCGCGCTCATATTGCATGAAAACCAGGTTCCAGATTTCCATCCAGCGGTCGCAATCGCATTGGCCGACTCCGCATACCGGCGCGTCGCAGCCGTATTTCTCGCCGCGGTCAAAGAAAATCTCAGAACAGGGGCCGCAGGGGCCTGTATCGCCCATGGCCCAGAAATTATCCTTGGCGCCGATACGGAAGATGCGCTCATAATCTATGCCCGCAATCTTATGCCATAATTCGCGGGCCTCGTCGTCCTCCTCGAAAACAGTCACATATAGCTTGTCCTTGGGCAGCTCCAGAACTTCGGTCAAATATTCCCAGGCAAAGCTGATCGCGTCGCTCTTAAAATAATCGCCAAAACTGAAATTACCGAGCATTTCAAAGAAAGTATGGTGGCGCGCGGTACGTCCCACCGTGTCCAGATCATTATGCTTGCCGCCGGCGCGCACGCAGCGCTGCGCCGTTACGGCGCGGGTATAGTCGCGCTTTTCCACGCCGAGAAAAATATCTTTGAATTGTACCATGCCGGCATTGGTAAACAGCAGCGTATGATCATTAAAAGGCACAAGAGAAGAGCTTGCCACTCGACGATGCCCTTTTGACTCGTAAAAATCCAAAAAACTGGCGCGAATTTCTTTGCCTGTCATATACTTCATTATATTTATCTCCCCTGACCTGCGGGCCAATTTATTAGCAATCCTATTTACCTTGTCCCCTGAATTATCTATTATTGGATTTTACCATATCAATCGCTATTTCGCAAATAATTGTTGGCAAAAAGGTTGCTGAAGATATACTTAATGACCAGGATTAACACTGCCGTCAATGGAACGGCGATGATTGCGCCGATAATACCCCACAGATAACCGCCGGCCAGTACGGCGAAGATAGTGAGCAGCGGGTGAATGCCTACTTTATTGTCGATGACGCGCGGCGTAATGATCACGCCTTCAATCTGCTGCAGAAC
>JAAYYR010000202.1 GCA_012515255.1 Clostridia bacterium
CGCTGAAACTCGCCTGCACGCCGTCTACGGAGAGCAAAGCCAGGTATTGCTCAATGAGCGAATGCTCCGGTTCGAGCAGGATGCGGCGCAAATCCTGCTCCGTAAGGTTATTAAGATTGACGCGGATGGGGAAACGGCCCTGTAGCTCCGGTATCAGGTCCGAAGGCTTGGCCATGGTGAAAGCGCCGGCGGCGATGAACAACACATAATCGCTTTTCACCGGGCCGTATTTTGTCTGCACGGTGCAGCCCTCGACAATAGGCAGAATGTCGCGCTGCACGCCGCCGCGCGACACATCCGGCCCATGGCCGCCCTCGCCGCCAGCGATCTTATCCAGCTCATCCAAAAAGACGATGCCGCTTTGCTCCGCTCTTTGCACGCCAAGGGAATTCACTTCGTCGTCGTCGATCAGCTTATCCGCTTCCTCCTGGGTGATAATGCGCCGCGCCTCGGCAATGCTTACCCGGCGCTTCTTCGTCTTCTTCGGCATGATATTGCCAAGTATCGCCGACATATCAATGCCCATGGTCTCGGCGCCGGTGAACTGGGGCGCAGTCTCCTCCACCTCGATTTCCACCATCTGTTCATCAAGATTGCCGCGCGATAACTGGTCGCGCAGCCATACGCGGCGGCGGCGCACTTCATCGTCTTTGGCGCGGCTTTCGTCGCTTGGCTCCTCCTGCGGCTCATTTACAGGGCCGCCGAAAATATTGCCGATCGCCGTACCGCGGGAACCGCGGCGCAGCGGCTGCAGCATATCAAGGATACGCAGCTCCGCCGCTTTGGCGGCCTGCTCCTCCACCTCGGCCACCTTTTCCGCCTTAACAAGGCGGATCGAGGTTTCTACCAGATCGCGGATGATCGATTCCACGTCGCGGCCCACATAGCCGACTTCGGTGAACTTGGTCGCCTCCACCTTGATAAATGGCGCGTCCACCAGCCTGGCCAGGCGGCGGGCAATCTCTGTCTTGCCGACGCCGGTGGGGCCGATCATGATGATATTCTTGGGCATGATATCATCCTGTAGCTTTTGCTCAAGCTGGCGGCGGCGGTAGCGGTTGCGCACCACAACGGCGACGCAGCGCTTGGCCTCGTCCTGGCCGACGATATGCTTATCCAGCTCAGCCACGATCTGGCGCGGCGTTAGCTCACCTTTATCGGTTTTAACCGGTTCGGCCAGTTGTTCTTCATTATATTGCGTATATTCCGTCATCTTTTCCTCCTCCAAGTCCGCGGGCTACAGCTCCATGACATTGACGTTATGGTTGGTGAAAACGCAAATATCGGCGGCGATATGCAAAGATTTTTCCGCGATCTCCGCCGCGCTTAAATCCACGCCGGCTCCGACAAAGGCGCGCGCCGCGGCCAGGGCGTAATTGCCGCCGCTGCCGATGGCGGCGATATCGTCGTCAGGCTCGATCACCTCGCCGTTGCCGGAGATAATCAGCAGCTTATCCTGTGACGCCACAATCAGCAACGCCTCCAACTGGCGTAAATATTTATCGGTGCGCCATTCCTTGGCCAGCTCTACAGCTGCCCGCTCCAGATTGCCATGATGCTCCTCCAGGCGGCCCTCGAATTTCTCAAACAAGGTGAAAGCATCGGCCACGCTGCCGGCAAACCCGGCCACGACCTGGCCGTGATACAGGCGGCGCACCTTTTTGGCCCCATGCTTCATGATCGTGTTTTGCCCCATCGTTACCTGGCCGTCGCCGGCAATGGCCGTTTTGTCGTTTTTCCTGATGCCGACAATTGTCGTGCCCCTGATTTCCATGCTTATTCCTCCTCGTTCTTAGCCCTGCCGCCCGGGCCTATGCCGGCCCGCGGATGGGTGCGCTGATACACTTCTTTGATCTTGCTGCTGCTGACATGCGTATATTTCTGCGTTGTGGCGATGCTCTCATGGCCCAGCAATTCCTGGATGGCGCGGATATCGGCGCCATTGTCGAGCAGATGCGTGGCGAAGCTATGACGCAGGCTATGCGGGCTGATATGCTTCAGTTGCGCGGTCTGCTTCATATAGCGATCGACCATAGTCCGCACAGCGCGGTCGCCCAAGCGCTGGCCGCGGCTATTCAAAAACAGAGGCTCTTGCGGCAGAAGGCTGTCGCCGCGCTCCGCGCGCTGACGCAGATAATCACCCAAGGCCGCCGCCGCGTAGCCGCCGAGCGGTTGCAGCCGCTCCTTGGCTCCTTTGCCCAGCACCCGGATATAGCCCTCGGCCAAATACAAATCGCCGATATTAAGACCCACCGCCTCGCCGACGCGCAGCCCGCTGCCATAAAGCAGCTCCAGCATCGCCTTGTCGCGGTAGCTGTCCCGCTCCTGTTGCGGCGCCTCCACGAGCGTCTCCGCCTCGTCATAATACAGGAAGCGGGGCAGATTTTTCTCCTTGCGCGGCAGGGCCACCACGGCAAA
>JAAYYR010000203.1 GCA_012515255.1 Clostridia bacterium
AGTTTGTTTTTGGGATTACTCGGTCGTTACAGAGTATGCCGCGGTGGTCGGCGTTTTGGGGCCGTAAACCGAGCCAAAGGCTCATCAACAGCCTATGCTGCCGATGAGCCTTATTTTGGCCCTGGGGATCGCGCATCCGCGCTTTATTCTACTTGCGGCAGGGTGGCGAAGCCCTGACGCAACTCTTCGTCGCTGGGCGCATGGTCGGTCATGGTGCCGGAAAGATGCGCCATATAGGCGTTCATATCAAAGTAGCCGGTACCGGAGAGGCCGAAAAGAATGGTTTTTGCTTCGCCGCTTTCTTTGCATTTCAGCGCCTCCTCAATAGCGCTGTAAATAGCATGGGCCGATTCCGGCGCGGGCAGGATTTGCTCGTGTTTAGCAAAGGTAACCGCCGCGTTGAAGGCTTTATTTTGCTCTACGGCAATCGCCTCCATATAGCCGTCATGATACAGCCGGGACAGCGAGGGCGCCATGCCATGATAGCGCAGGCCGCCGGCATGATTGGGCGAGGGGATAAAGCCGCTGCCCAGGGTGTACATCTTGGCGAGCGGCGTGATCCTGCCCGTATCGCAAAAATCATAGGCGTAGACGCCGCGGGTTAGCGAGGGGCAAGAGGCGGGCTCCACGGCGATAAAGCGGGGATTGGCCTTGCCGGTCAGCTTGTCCTGGAGGAAAGCGCTGATCAGGCCGCCGAGATTCGAGCCGCCGCCGGCGCAGCCGATGACAATATCCGGGTATTCACCCAGCTTCTCCATGGCGGCTTTGCTCTCAAGGCCGATCACTGATTGAGCTACCAAGACCTGGTTTAGGACTGAGCCGAGCGCATAGCGGCAATTGTCGTCGCCCATCGAGGCCTCAATAGCTTCGGAGATGGCGCAGCCGAGGCTGCCGCCGGTATCAGGGTTCTCGGCAAGGATTTTGCGCCCCACTTCAGTTGTGCCGGAGGGGCTGGCAATGATTTTACCGCCATAAGTCTCGATCACAGCCTTGCGGAAAGGTTTTTGCTCAAAGGAGACTTTGACCATATAAACCGTAAGATCAAGCCCATAGTAGGCACAGGCCATAGCAAGAGCAGTGCCCCATTGGCCGGCGCCGGTTTCCGTGGTCAGGGATTTCAGGCCCTGGGCCTTGGCGTAATAAGCCATAAGGGCGGCCGCGTTGAGCTTATGGCTGCCGGAAGTATTATTCCCCTCGAATTTATAGTAGATTTTGGCCGGGGTATCAAGCGCCTTTTCCAGATGATAGGCGCGGATCAGCGGCGAAGGGCGGAAGGTACGGTAATAATCGAGTACGGCCTCCGGGATATCGATATAGCGGGTAGTCGTATCCATCTCAATATTGCATAATTCCTCGCAGAAGATGGGGTAAAGATCCTGCGCCTGCAGCGGCTGCAATGTGCCGGGGTGAAGGAAAGGCGCATGCTGCTGCGGCATATCGGCGCGGAAATTATAATAGCGGCGGGGGATTTCATCCTCGGTTAAATATGTTTTATATGGAATTGTCGTCATAATAATTACCTCTTTCTTTGCGGCCAAGTCTTGGCCTGTCATTTTAGTTTTTTAGCGTATTATTGCGATGCTTTATTAATTATATGCAAAAAGCACACTTCTCCGGAGTGTAAATACGGGTATTATTGATATACCCATGCGGTCGCCTGATTTTTCCGTTGACGGGAAAATCCCGGCGCAGATTTTTTCAGGAAACCGCTACCGAAAAGTATGCTTTATCAAATTGGCTATTTACGCCATCGCCAATCCGGGGAGACAAGAAGGGTTTTGATATCTGCAACCAGAACAGGTTGATTCAATAGCTTGATCATTTTTGCCTCCTTTTCCCCAAATCACCCGGCAATTAAACGCTGGCGATTATAGATGATGATTAAACATCATTTTAACATCAACACTATTGTTTGTCAAGAAGCAAATGCTCTTTGACGGCAGTCGGCTGATCGTCCTCGTAAATCACTTTTGCGCCGAATACGGTTTCCAGCATCGACAGCAGTTCCGAGTCGGCAAAGACACGGTTGCGCACGATGATGCTCGCCGGATCAAGGCAAATCAAATTAGCGAGCAGCAGCCACTCCACGCCGCGAATATGGCCGCCTTCCAATTGATGCAGGCCCTCATTATCCTGCTGCCAGATTTGGCAAATGTCGCCGGGTGAGAAAAAAAGGCTGATTTGGGAATTGCCTTGGGAAAGCGAGCGCCGCAGCAGCTCCAGGTATTCGAGGTTTTCCTCCTCCGCGATCAATTCTTCCTCCGCCAGCAGCATGATGCCGCGCAGATAATCCTCATAGCCGGGCAGGCGGAAGCGGCAGAAGCCCTCGAAATTGAGCGGGCCTTGCATCAATGCGGCGGCAAAGGCTCGGGCGAGCCGGGATTCGCGCCCGATGCCCTGATAGATCAAAGCGTCCGGCATCTGGTCGCCGGCGACGATTTGGGCCAGGACCGCCAGCCTTTCTTGTTTTGCCGCGTCAAGAAGATAATAATTTTTGCGGATCAAAGTTTGCAGCCGCGTTTTCTCCCAGGCCGGAAAAGCGGCATAGGCCAAAGCCTCGGCAGCGCTTTCCGCGCTCATGCCGCGGATGCGCAAAGCCGTGCCGTGGATGGCGATGCTGACCGGCTGCAGGGCAAAGCGGCAGGCGTGATTGATAAAAGCCTGACGCGGATGGCCGTTGATGTGGATGATGAGCATAGCTGGCTCAGCCTTTCTTGGGGTAATCAGACCCTGAACAGGCTTGATACAGGCCTCGGGCCGGTGTTTTTTTATCATATGCAAAGCAGCGGTAAAATATTTACTTGACAAGTTCGATTTTGTCATGCTATAATTTGAAAGTCTGATTATCAAGCAGAAGCAGCCGCTTCTCACCTGTGTGGCTCAGCTATACGGGTTTATACGGAAAGCCTTTGCGCAAGACGCTTGCGCAAGAGAGGGGTATTCTGTAACGCGGCCTGCGGGCCGCCTTTTTTATTCACGGAGGTGAAAAATATTAAGGATTTAAGGATTAATGAGGAGATCAGAGCCGGTGAGGTGCGCCTGGTGGGAGACGGTGACGAAACCGAGGTTATGCCGCTCAAGGAAGCGTTGCGCCGCGCTTTGGAAAAAGGGATGGATCTGGTGGAGATCTCCCCCAATGCCCGCCCTCCGGTATGCCGGGTGATGGATTACGGCAAATTCCGCTTCGAGCAGATCAAAAAAGAAAAGGAAGCGAAGAAAAACCAGCGGGTTACCCAGATCAAAGAAGTTAAATTACGTCCCAATATCGAGGAGCATGATTTTGAGACCAAGATTAAAAACGCGGAGAAGTTCCTGCGTGAAGGGGATAAGGTCAAGCTGACCATCATGTTCCGCGGCCGCGAGGTCACCCATCCTGATCTGGGCCGCGCCCTATGCGCGCGTGCTGCCGAGCGCCTGGACGAGGTAGCCGTGGTGGAGAGGGCTCCCAAACTTGAGGGCAGAAATATGACGCAAATTTTTGCGCCGAAAATCAATAAGTAAACGGCCGGCCGACCGGCTAGGAAAGAGGAAGAATTATGCCGAAAATGAAAACTCATCGCGGTACCGCGAAAAGATTCAAAATCACCGGTACCGGCAAATTCAAGCGCCATCATGCTTATTGCAGCCATAAATTGGCTGGCAAAACAATGAAACGTAAACGCGCCCTGCGCCAGTCGGCTGTGGTCAGTGGCGCCGACGCAGGCCGCCTGTCCAAGCTGCTGCCTTATGCCTAAAGGCGGCAAACCGCGATAATATCAGTTAAGGAGAGAAAATAATGACCAGAGTAAAAAGAGGTATGGTTCGCCACGCGCGGCATAAAAAAGTATTGAAGCTGGCCAAAGGCTACCGCGCTTCCAATTCTAAACTCTATCGGGTGGCAAATGAGCAGCTGCTCCATTCGATGTATTATTCTTTTGCCCATCGCCGCAAGAAG
>JAAYYR010000204.1 GCA_012515255.1 Clostridia bacterium
CCATGCACCGGGAAAAATGAAAAAAAGCGAGCGGGAAAAGCTGCTGCGCTCCCTGGAAAAAGAAATGCGTGAAGCAGCCCGACGCCTGGAATTTGAGGAGGCGGCTCAATTACGCGATGTGATCATGGAGATCAGATCAGAGGGAAAAAATTAATGCAAAAATGGCAAAAAAGATTGGTATTGTTTTTAGCCTCACAAACGATAACCATGATGGGCTCCCTGGTGGTCGCCTATGCGGTAATGTGGTATATCACTATCAAAACCAGCTCCGGGATGATGATGATGATCTCGGTGCTATGCAACTGCATACCCCAGATTTTGATCTCCCCTCTGGCCGGTGTATGGGCCGACCGCTATAACCGCAAGCTATTGGTAATCTGCTCCGATCTTTTCGTCGCATGCGTTACCCTGCTGCTCGCCATACTATGGTTAAAAGGCCATACCAGCTATACACTGATGTTTGTCATTATGGCCCTGCGCTCCTTCGGCGCGGGCATCCAACAGCCCGCGGTTTCAGCTATATTGCCGCAAATTGTGCCGGTAGAGAATTTGACCCGCGTCAATGCTATTTTTACTACCATAACCAGTTTGCTGACTTTATTAGCGCCCGCTCTGGGCGGTATCTTGCTGGCCGCCGGTTTTGTTAACGCTCTTTTCTTCGATGTCGGCACCGCAGCGATAGGCGTTACGGTATTAGCATTTCTTCCTTTGGCTAAAATCGAAAAAACGGCTGATTCCTTTTCTTCTATTTGGGGCGAATTAAAGGGTGGCTTGGTCTATGTTTGGCGCAATGACTGCCTGCGCTTTATGATGATTTTTTATGCCATCGGCTTTTTTCTGGTGGCGCCGGCCTCATATTTGACGCCGATTTTAGTGGAGAGGGTATACGGCCCGGAGATCTGGCGGCTGACCGCCAATGAAATTTCCTGGTCACTGGGGGCTATCTTTGGCGGCGTGATTATCGCCGCCTGGGGCGGCTTCAAAAACCGTATTTTTTCCATGGGCTTTTCCTTTATGTTTTTTGGTATTACATTCACAGCCCTCGGCCTCATGTCCCATTTTTGGATTTATCTGGCGATTATGCTGCTTTCCGGTCTATTTTTGCCCATGTTTACTACGGCGGAAACAACACTGATACAAGAAAAAACCGATCCGCAAATGATGGGACGTGTGTTTTCTATCGTCAACATTATCATCACAGCGGTAATGCCCATTGCCATGCTTGTATTAGGTCCGCTGGCCGATGTCATCGACGTACGTTATATTATTGTCATAAGCGGCGTTATGATGGCGGCGACCTCATTATATGTGATGCTTAATAAAAAACTATTAGCCCTGGATGATACCGGGCGTCCCGATCTGAGAAAAGATAGATCTTTAACAAAAATCCTCGGGGAGACAGATTGACCATGACGCAAAATAATATTATTGTCCGCGGCGCGCGGCAACATAATCTCAAGAATATTACGGTAAAAATACCCCGCGATAAGATGGTCGTGATTACCGGTATTTCCGGCAGCGGTAAGAGTTCTCTGGCCTTTGATACCATCTATGCCGAGGGACAGCGACGCTATGTGGAATCGCTGTCCTCGTATGCGCGGCAATTCCTGGGGCAGATGAGCAAGCCGGATGTTGACCAAATCGACGGCCTTTCGCCGGCTATCTCCATCGACCAAAAATCGACCAGCCATAATCCCCGTTCCACAGTTGGCACCGTAACTGAAATCCATGATTATCTGCGCCTGCTTTATGCACGCGTCGGCCATCCGCATTGCCCCAAATGCGGCCGGCCGATCAGCCGCCAGAGCGTAGATCAGATGATCGACGCCATCAAGCAATGGCCGATAGACAGCCGCCTGCATTTACTGGCCCCTTTGATCCGTGGACGCAAGGGAGAATATCAAAAGCTGTTTACCGATTTACGGGCCAAAGGCTTTGTGCGGGTACGCGTTGACGGTGAATTACTTGACCTGGCGGATGAAATTCAACTGAAAAAAAATATTAAGCATGATATAGAGCTGGTCATAGACCGCATCATCTTGCGTGAAAACGTGGATAAACGCCTGGCCGACTCCTTGGAATTATGCCTGAAGATGGGCGATGGCCTGGCTTTGGTGTTAGCGGATTTACCGGATACGCGGCATGAGGAGACCCTGTTTTCGCAGGAATTCGCCTGCCCGGAATGCGGCATCAGTATGGAGGAACTGGAGCCGAGGATGTTCTCTTTCAATAGCCCGTTCGGCGCTTGTCCGGCATGTACAGGCTTAGGTTTTTCCCAATACATCGATGAAAAACTAATGATTGATGACGATTCGCTTTCAATACGCGAAGGCGGCATCGTGCCGGTAAATAATGTACAGGGCTGGTATTTCCGTCATCTGGAGGGCCTGGCAAAAACTCATGGCTTCTCCCTGGACACGCCGGTCGGGGAATTACCGCGCTGGGCCTTGGATGAAATATTTTACGGCTGCGGCAAAGAGCGTTTCCCTGTGGTCTACTTCGAACCTGACAGCGACCGGCCGCAAATCTGGATGCATCCCTGGGAAGGCCTGGTGCGTAATTTTGAGCGCCGCTGGCGGGAAACCAATTCGCCGCAGATGCGGGAAGAATTTGAGAAATATATGACTGTTAAGCCCTGCGAAGTCTGCGGTGGGGCGCGGCTCAAGCCGGAATCGCTGGCTGTGACAGTGGGCGGCAAAAACATTTATCAGCTTAGCAGGATGACGGCACTGGAAGCGCAGGCTTTTATGTCTAAATTGCAATTAAGCGAGAGAGAATCCGCTATCGCCCGCCGTATCCTCAAGGAAATCGATGAGCGCCTGGGCTTCATGGTGCAGGTAGGACTAGATTATCTGACGCTGTCCCGCGGCGCCGCCACGCTCTCCGGCGGCGAGGCGCAGCGTATCCGCTTGGCTACCCAGATCGGCTCGCATCTGATGGGCGTGCTTTATATTCTGGACGAGCCGAGCATCGGCCTGCATCAGCGCGATAATGATAAACTGATTGAGGCTTTGAAAAGCCTGCGCGATCTTGGCAATACAGTGCTGGTAGTCGAGCATGATGAGGATATGATCGAGCGTGCCGATTATATCCTCGATATCGGCCCGGGAGCCGGTGAGCATGGCGGTGAAATTGTGGCTGAAGGGGAACTGCCGGAGATTCTCGACAATCCCCGCTCCCTCACGGGCCAATATCTCTCCGGCGCCAA
>JAAYYR010000205.1 GCA_012515255.1 Clostridia bacterium
CACCTGTTTGTCCGCTGACCCTCATTCCAGGCGCAGCTCCAGCGCGAAATAATAATCGCCGCTGCAGACGGAGGTGGCGTCCAGGAGCGTGCTTCTGAATATCAGCTTGCCCGCGGGCGCCAATCCGCTAAGCCTGATATACTCAAAAAACTTCTCCAATGCCCTGTTGCGGCCATCGTCACGATTTTGGTAGGTTAATTGCGCATAGACGCCCGCCGGCAGGTAATATTCCGTATAAGCCGACCCAAGATCGCAATCCAAGCCGACAAGGACATCGCTTTTTTCGTCCATGACGAGTGTATGTGGATGAATATCACGCAGCAGATATAGCGCGTGATCATAGTGATTATCCGTCTCGATGGCGCATTTGCGGACGATCAGCAAGGCCTCCTCGGTATTGGCGGGCCGGGCGGGCTTTACGCAAATACGCCGCCCCGGCAGCATGCTGATATCAGGCAAATATGTTTCGGTCAGTTCGCGCAATGTAACCGCCTGGAGCTTGCGGACTAAAAAATCCTTGCGCATCAGCAGGATATTAATTTCGGCTTCAATCTCCTTGGCCTGATTGCGTAAATATTGCTTGAGCATTTCCGGGTCATTGCGCTTTTCTATGTATTCACGTATGGTTTTGAGCGGCATCCCCAGAGCTTTTCTCAGGCAACGAATCAGATCTAGCTGGAAGATGTCTTCCATGGAATAATAGCGGTAATTGGTGTGCGGATCTGTTTTGCTGGGCGTAATCAGATCGATTTTTTCGTAATAGCGGATGGTACGGATGGGCATATCAATCATTTTTGATACTTGCCCGATCGGATATAGAGCCAAAGCCGCTCCCTCCCCTACATACGCACACAAACCGCAAAACTCTCCCATAGGTGGAGTGTTTCAGCAGCATAAGACTTCGGATAAGCTACTATTTCTCTTATAACTGGTTTTCTGCCCACCCCATAGCTGAGGAGCCTGTGACACCCTCATTGTATGACATACAAAGGTTAGCGTCAATACCCCTCTTGTCCAAAGCAAAAGGGAGGCTTAGCGACAAGCCCCCCATATTGCGCTTTTTATTCTATGTAATTATAAACGCTTGGCCTCAAATTTGCATTTACCCAAAGCCATTTTAGCGATTCCTTTCATATCGTCCCCCTCCACATCCCCGGTCAGGGTAAATGTGAAGCTGCCCATCCTTGGCACGGGGAAATCCACCTTAAAGCGAAAAGAATCGCCATCGGCCGAGCCTTCATAAATTTCCGTGTTCCAGCCGCTTGTTGCGCTGAATTTACCCGTGAGCTCTTTTTCATTCGCAACAGCGTCAAACACGACTTGCTTCGCTCCCATCGGAGAATGCAGGACCATATCCCATTTTCCGCTAATCATTTTTCTCCCCCTTTTTAGATCATTAATTTCAGGTCGCTGATCGGGTAGCTGACACATGGATGGATATAGCCGTAGCGCATATCCGATTTACGCACCAGAGCGGTTCCCGGATGGAAAACCTGCCCCCCCATCAGGCGAGAGCGGCAAACAGCGCATTCGCCGCTTCTGCACTGGTTCTTTTTGGCGATACCGGCCTTTTCTAGAGCGGTGAGTATGCTCTCCCCCGCGACGGCGGGCAATTTGCGACCGTCGAGCAATGTGATCTCAAACGTATCATCCGGCGCCACCTGCCCGGGCCAGCCGGGAAGCAGCCACGGTTCGGCCGGGGCCGACTGCGTCTCACGGCGAATCCTGCGGCGCGGCACCTGTAGTTTTTCCAGCTCAGGCTCCACAAAATCATACATGGCCTGCGGGCCGCACAAGAAGAATGTATGCGCGTCTACATCGCCCAGCACCTCGCGGATCAGCTCCGCTGTGATAAAGCCGCGCCGCTCCCTGCACTCCGCCCCCGGCTCGGAAATAACAGGGATCAGCCGCAAACCGGGCAAGCGATCTGTGAGCGACCGCAGCCTTTGATTGAAAATGATATCATCCTCATTGGCGCAGCCGTAGATCAAAGTGATTTCTTTATCGAGACAAAAACGCTCGGTGTCGGTTTCAAGCATACTCATAAAAGGCGTGATGCCGCTGCCGCCGGCGAGCAGACACAGCTTTTTGCCATGCACGGCCGGGAACTGGTAGAATTGCCCATAAGGCCCGCTGCCGCTGAGTATATCGCCTTCGCGCAGCGTATTTAGGAGATAGTCGGAGACAAAGCCGTTGGCGCAGGCGCGCACCGTGATCTCATAATAAGCGCGCTGCATCGCCGGCGAGGAGATGCTGTAGGGGCGGCTCGTGCGCACGCCGTTGATCTCCGCGTTGACGCAGATATATTGCCCGGGCATAAAAGGAGGCACATAGCCGTCCACGGGTACGAGGCGTATCGTCTTGGCGCTTGGCGTTTCCGCGCTGATCCGCTGCACGCGGAAATTGATGCTATCGGGATGCAATACAGCCACATCGCGCCGTACCTTGCCCTTGCGGCCGCGATAGTCAAGATTATAGACCTTGCCGACGCGTATCTCCTCGCGGATCGCTTCAATATTCTTCATACCGGTAAAATCATGCTGCACAGGAACCGCGCCGTCGCGCAGATCCTTGAGAATCAGCTTGGCAACGGCGTTACCGCTTGTGAGCGTGGTATGGAAGCCGCCAAAGAGCATTGTCGCGCCGCAAAAATACAGGCCGCTGAACGGGGAGCGCGCATCCAGCTTTGTGGCGATCAAATCCTTGATGTGACTGTCCACGCCATAAATAGCGCCGCTTTGCGAACCGATATAACGCATGATGGTCATGGGCGTGAACACTTCGATTTCCTCGATATGCTCGCGCACCCGCGGATAAAACTTATCGAAATAATCGAGCATTTTCTCCGCGTAGGTAAATTTTGCCTCATGGTATTTCTCCGGCGGCAATTCCACAAAAGGATCAGTCAGCTTGCTGGTCAAAACCGCAAGCGTCGTTGTTCCCGGCGGCCCGTAATCCGGGTCGTCAAGATCATAGCAGGTCACATAGAGCATCGGCACATCTTCCAGTTGGCGCAGATTAACGTCATAGCGCCGCTTGGGCCCGCCCGGCGGAGGCATCAAAAAGCTGGTAGCGTTTTCCAGGCCCACCTCCTCAGCCGTACAATCCAGCCCGATATTCAGGCCGAAGATGGACTGGCTGACCGAGGATACGCGCAAGTCTTCATACATCGTTTCCGGGACGAGCGCATTGTCGATCATATCGACATAGGCATTGATGCGGTTGGCATTGCAAAGCACGATATTGGCATGATACACCTCGCCGTCGTCCGTTATAACGCCCTGTACCGCATTGTCCTCAATGAGGATGCGCGCCACGCGCGTATTAAGCTTGAGCGTGCCGCCGCAGTCGATAAATTCATTGGTGAGCGCATTGGACATGGACATGGAAGTCTCATGCACATTCCAGGTGCCGCCCTCGCGCTCATACAGCGCCGCGAGCACGGCGAAAGGAACGCGCTCGATCGGGATGCCCAGATAGCCATACAGGCATTGATAAACGCCCTTGAGCATGGCGTTCTCAAAATATTTGTTCAGCATGTATTCGCCCGTATATGTTCCGTATTCATACAGATAGGGGAATTCCTTTTGGGTGACCGGCTTGTTTTCGGCCACAAAGGAATAGAGGCTCATGAATTCCAGCCCCACCTTTTCCACCAGTTCCTGGTACTCTGCGATGGCTTTGGCCTCGGTACCGAAGAAATCCTGCAATTCCCTGACAAACTCATCACGGGTATTAGGGAGCGCGATATCGCCCATCCCCTGAAATGCCAGGCGGAACGCTTCTTCCTGCCGCACAAACTTAATTTTGTCCCAGACGCCCAATTCTTCAAACACCTGGCGCAGGGCGCCCTTTTTGCCATCGAAGCAGTCGCCGATGCCATAGAGCTGATGCAGCCCTGTTTCGAATTCGAAGCGGCCGCGCACAAATGACGAGCCGCATCCGCCCGTAATGCTGTGCTGCTCAAGAAGCAGAACTTTCTTGCCTGCTTTTGTGAGCGTGAGCGCGCCTGTCATGCCGCCATTTCCCGCGCCGACGACGATGGCGTCATATGTTTTAGTCATAGCCTTCCCTCCTTGCGTCTAGTTTAGGTCTTGTGTCCGGTTGCCAAGCCGCGGGCTGTGACGACCATTCCATAGCAGAAGCATGAAGCTGTTTTGATTGATACGGCGGCCGGCCAATTATTTATTGAGCCGCCAGAGAGCCAATTTCAGTATAAAACATCCAGTAAGTGGAGAGTCAAGGATAAAAAAGCCGTTTCTGCCGCCTAAAACCGACCGCGCTTAAAGAGAGGAAAACCGACAGGCCCCTTCGGTTGAAGGGGCCTGTCGGCGAAAGGAGAAAGCATATGGCAGCAATGAACGGAATCAGCCTAATTTGCGGCTGAGGTCAGCTTTGTTATGCGCCGCCCGGGCTGGAAGCGGCCTGCGGCTGCGGCTGCTCGACCTGCTCGACAGGCGGCAAAAAATTACGCAGCCAGGTAATATTCTTCTGCGTCCGCGCATAAAGGTCCAGAGCGGTCGCCTCGTCCACAAAGCGGGACATGATGTTTTTATAGGAAAAGGGGTAATCGGAAATATGATAGAACATGGCGTCGATGAGATATTCCTCGCATTCATCCTGCCCTTGGGCCAGCAATTGCCAATCAGCATGGGCCAAAAAATCCTCGGCCGCCATGATTTTCTTAAATAAGAAGCTGATATTATGCGTCTTGGGCGCCTCTTTGCCGGTATAATAGACATACATGCCCTTGAGCTGGCGCTCTATAGCCTGGTGGCAAAAATAAGCCACATAGACCCAGCGCCTTCCCGCAATTAAAACCTCGACGGTATCCAAATCATAGTCCGCCAACATTGTCCAATACTTGTATTTTGATTGCTTTAACATGCCTATTCCTCCATAATGCCCACGCCGGGTATAAGGCGCTGTAGGCATTCCCTGCTTTTGCCTGCCGGTACGACAATTTTGCCAAACCAGAGTATCTCCTCGATAATCCCGCAGGGGTCGACTATTTCCTCAATGCTGAAGGCCTGAACCTGGTAGTCAATATCAATATTTGTGCAGATACGGGACAAAGCCCGGTATTCCTCGCGCATTTCACATGGCTCCTGATCGAAAAAAACAGCCAGATCGACGTCGCTGCAAGCCGTGGCCAGCCCCTTGGCATAAGAACCAAACAAGACGACCGCGTTGACCCGTGGCAGGCGGTATATTTGTTCCGCGATATTTTGCAGGTGATCGCGCATTTTGCGCGGCATCAATGCCATGAATACGCCCTCCCGGATTCGTAATCGCGCATTGGCCATGCGGGGAAATGCGCGCCGCAAGCGATGCCGACGGCCGCAGCCGGCGGCGGATGATCGCCTCATTCCCCGCGCTTATATATTGTGGCTCACAGGTCTTGAGTACAAAAAAAGCAACCGAACCATAGGTTCCAGTTGCTCAACGCCAAAACTCCGGAGAGAAATGCCCAGATTATCTTGACTTTCGGCAACTGGCTGCCCTGGGTTCACACCTTTAGGCCCTTTAGTTTTGCGCCCTTGCCTTTCGACAAGTTTGCCTTTTACGTGGGGATGATACGCTCATCCGATACAAAACTATCATATATTTTCATGTTTGTCAAGATATTGTAACAAATTTTGAAAAAATTTCAGAAAAAGTATTGACAAGCAGCAATTCGTATGCTATTGTAACCTCGGACAATGAAATTTTGTCCCCACGATAAGGGCAAACCCGCTGAAAAGCGGGGACGCAAAGCCAGGGGTCTAAGGGCAAAAGCCTATGACAGCCGGTTGCCGAAAAGTCATACATAGTCATCAATTTTGAGGAGCTTCCTCTGCTGAAGCGGCGAAATTGTTAACTCATTGGCTGAGACTCGATGCAACCGACAAAAAGTTGGTTGTTTTTTATATTGCCAATGATCCCAACGCATGCGCACCAGCAAAGGAGTAAGATATGCCGGTACAAATCAGCGTTGTTTTTATTTCTATAGGGCTGGCTCTCGCGGGGGCCGGAACCGGCTTAGGCTCTCTGCGGCTCAGCCAATTGCTGATGCGGCAGCGGGGCCTGGATGAGAAGATCAGCCGCAAGTGGC
>JAAYYR010000206.1 GCA_012515255.1 Clostridia bacterium
TCCGACTTATAGATATCGCCCTGGTCATAGATTTTCTGGAACAGCTCCTGGCAGATCCGCATATGATGCTCATCCGTGGTACGGATAAAGTCGTCGTTGCCGATCTCCAGCACCTGCCACAGATGCTTGAAGCTGGCGATGATCTCATCGACGAATTCTTGGGGCTGCTTGCCCGCGGCATGAGCGCGGCGCTGGATTTTTTGGCCATGCTCGTCGGAGCCGGTGAGGAAATAGGTATCAAAGCCGCGCATCTTCTTATACCGCGCCATGGTATCGGCGGCCACCGTGGTATAGGCATGGCCGATATGCAGATTGTCGCTCGGATAATAGATGGGTGTGGTGATATAAAAAGTTTTCTTATCACTCATTTTGATACCTCCAAATCATCATTAGCCTATTAGGGAAAAACCGACTACCCGCTGGAAATCATAACAAACTATAAGGTAATATGTCAATATTTATATCGGTAAATGCGCCGGCGTTCATTTATCGCATATCGGGACGCCTGCCGGATCATCCTCTAGGCTGCGCTGTTCTTTTTTATGATAATAGCGGTACATGATATAAAATGACGCGGCGGAAATGAGGCATAGCAGCGCCACCAACCTCCAGGCGTCCGCATAGCTATGGCTCATGAGAAAAATGCCGACCAGCAGCGGGCCTATAGCGCGGCCGCTGCCCTGGATAATATCATAGATCGACTGATAGCGGGCGCGGTGGCTGATCGGCGAATGATTGGCGATAAAAACACCGCTATTGGTCGCGCCCACCACCTCGCCCAGCGTCCACACGGCCACCATAAGATAAAAAAGCGGCAAGGAGCTAATGAGCGAATACAACCCCATGCCCACCAGATAGCAGATACCGGCAAAGCTGAGGTTAAGCAGTGGAGGCCTTTTTTTGAACATCAGCACCGTAAGCGGCGTCAGCAGGAAGACAAAAAGGCCGTTCAGCGACCAAATGACGCCATAGAGCTTTGAGCCGGCCCCGGCGCCGAAAATATCCGCCATTTGCAGGGGCAATACAAAGCCCAATTCGGCATAAGCGAAAGCATAGAGCGAGCCAAAGAGAGCGAAAAGCAGCACTTCCGGCGCATGGAACAAAGACTGAAGCAGCGACTCCCCGCTCGCCCGCTCCTTGGCCCGGTTCGCATCCTGCGCCAAAGCCTCAATTTCGTTTTGCCCGGGCTTCGTGTCTTTGACAAAAATAGCAATCAGCGACATCGCGGCGAGATTAAGCAGGGCCTGACCCCAAAATATCCACTGTATATAATGCTCAAACAATAATCCGGCGATCAGCGGCCCGAAGGCAAAGCCAAGATTATAGCCCAGGTAAATCAATGAAAAGCTTTCCTGACGGTTACCGGGATGTGTCAAATCCATCATCATCGCCGAAAGCACCGGCATGCCCATATTCATGAAGAAAAAGCCGGCGATCAGAATATAAATCACCATTGCTTCTTGATAATAAAAGCCGGAGATAAAGCAGGCGATATCCGCGAATACCATAGAGAAAAAATACACCCATTTGCGGCCGAGTTTATCCGCGAGCTTGCCGCCGATCAAGGCTGCCGGTATGTAAGACAGGGAGACGAACAGCAGGTAACGGCCAATCTCCATATCGCTCATATGTAGGCGGCTGCTTAAAAACAGGGTAAGAAAAGGAAAAATAAAGCTGCTCATTGCGATCACGGTGCGCGCTATGAGCAGAAGATATATTTGCCGGGGCAGGCCCCGGTATTGTGTTATTGATTTAATCATCCCGCTACCTTAAATATTACTTCCTCACCCGCTTAGCGGGTGATATGCATAGTTTATCCCGAATATCCATCCCCTGTCAAGCAAAAACACGGCTCCATGCAGCCAAGGCGTCAAGCGGCATACAGCCCCCCGAAACGGGGGGCTGCAAAGCATTAAAAGCGCAAGACGCAAACAGGGGAATAGGCAGTTGGGGCCGATATAAAATTTAATTTGTTATTGGCTGAATGGAGGCGCCAAAAGGCAGCAACGCCAGGCGGGCGATTTTAAAGCATTGCAGGCCAAAGGGAATGCCGATAATAGTAAAGCATAAAATAGCGCCGATAGCCAAAGCGATGATGCAAATCTCCAGGCCGCCGAAAATAAGCCACAAAACATTAAGCAGCAGGGATATTGCCGAGCCGCCCCAGACAATCTCCCGGCCGAAGGGCCACAGGCACAGGCTGGCAAATTTGAAGCATTGCAGGCCGACCGGGATGCCGATGATAGTGACGCACCATAGCAAGCCGAACAACCCCCAAAGCAGCCCCAGCAATAACCCACAGATGATTAACCATAGTATATTACCGAGTACGCGCATTGCATTCCCTCTGCAGAAAATTAAACGCTGATCAAGCGGCAGGCCTCGACATAAGGATAGCCGTCCAGGTCGAGGAAAACGATTTCCAGTGTATTGACGGCGTCAATAGTCAGGTACACGATATAATCACCGTAATGGCCGTCATATACGACCTGAGCGGTAATCGGGGCGGCATAGTCGAAATAATCATCAAGCTGCAGCAGTATCTCCTCGCCGTGGCTATTGTCGGTCTGTTCATTATTGGCCGCTCGATCAAGCGCCGCGCGCAGCCCTTCGGTAATAAGAAATTGATTGGCGTCGAAATTCCGATGATAGCAATTATCGTAAAAAGTGACGGCGGTAAACAGCAGTTGGCTTAATAGCGGCTCGTCAATATCGGCGCTTTGCTCAGCAAGATATTGCATAGTAACGCCGGCCACCTGGACTTCCCCGTCCTCGCTGAATTCAGCCTTTTCCAGCTCGTCTTGGACATAAGCGCCGATCAGCGTCGCAATACTGGAATCAGTGATCGCTCCGAGTGAAGCGGCCGCATAGTCCGCGCCGCCCAGATACACAATACTTGCGCCGTCGGCCCCGGCATTAACGGCGTACAGCAGCCTTTGCGCTTGCGGATAAGCGTCGTCAACCCGCAGCGGAACAGTAATGGGCTGCACATAGACCAACTCCAGGCAAGTATAAGCGTCCATCAGCTCTTTGGCGCTTAGTCCGCTATCGTCGGCGACAAATTGGCCGGCCTCAGGCGCGGCTTTGAGAGTCGCGTCTAGGGCGTTAACGAAAAAAGCCGCCATACTGCCATCCAGCTCTAAAGTCGCAATCCGGCCGGCGCGGTAAAAATTAATCGCCGCCAAAGATCCGGAATGCAAAGAAGCCTCGTCCTCATCACCAGGCGTCACGGCATCCGGAGCCTGCGAGCAAGCGGCAA
>JAAYYR010000207.1 GCA_012515255.1 Clostridia bacterium
GTCTTCCTCCAGGTGGATACGGTTGATCCGCACTTTTTTATCCTGACCTGCCGCATCCTTGATCAGCAGCCAGCCTTCGCTACAGATGGGCTGGGAAAACTGGGTTACCTGATAGCCCTTGGGCAGATCCGGATAGAAATAGTTTTTGCGATCGAATTTATTAAAGCGGTTAATGTGGCAATTTAGGGCCAAGCCCGCTTTAGCGCCCAGCTCAACGACGCGGCGGTTTAAAACAGGCAGCACGCCGGGTAAGCCGAGGCAGATAGGGCAGACATTTGCATTGGCCTCCTCAATGAAATCAGTGGGGCAGGAACAAAAAATTTTGGTTTTTGTTTTTAGCTCGGCGTGAAATTCCAGGCCGATAGTCGTCAGATACTGGCTCATAGTTTTCTCCGTTATGCCGCCTGGCGGCGGGTTGATTGCGGTACGGTTTTATTTGGCTCGATGCTTATTGTAGCAGCGGCGGCAACAGGCGCAGGGTTTCCAGGGCGGCGCCCGCGGCAAAAAGCTTGTCCTCGCCGAAGGGCGCGCCGATCAATTGCACGCCGATGGGCAGCCCGTTTTTATCCAAGGCGCGCGGCACTACGATAGCGGGCAGCCCGGCGAGATTGACCGGCACGGTGCAGACGTCTTGCATATACATGGTCAGCGGGTCGTCGGTGTTTTCGCCCAGTCGAAAAGCGACGGAGGGAGCGGGCGGCGTTAAAATGCAGTCATAGCCCGCTGCGAAAGCCTGGTCATAATCCTGCTTGACCAGAGTACGCACTTGCAGCGTTTTATTGTAGTAGGCGTCATAATATCCGGAGGAGAGGGCATAGGTGCCAAGCATAATGCGCCGCTTAGCCTCCGCGCCGAAACCCTGGGAGCGGGTTTGGATTATCATGTCATGTAAATTATCCGCCGGAACACGCAGCCCATAGCGCACGCCGTCATAGCGGGCCAAATTGGAGCTGGCTTCAGCGGATGCCAGGACATAATAAGCGGGCAGCGCCGCCATGGTATGCGGCAGGGAGATCTCCTCCACCTGCGCGCCCAGTTCAATAAGTCGGGCGGTTGCCGCCTGAAAAACAGCTAACACCGAGTCCTCGATACCCGCCTCGCTAAATTCCCGCGCCACGCCGACGCGCAGACCTTTGACGCCGCGCGAGCAGGCGGCGGTATAATCCGGCACTTCAGCCGCAGCGCTGGTAGAATCATATTTGTCCTGTCCCGCGATAACGCGCAGGGCCAAAGCGGCGTCGAAACAGGTTTTAGTTGCTAAGCTGACCTGGTCGAGCGAGGAGGCATAAGGGATAACGCCATAGCGGGAAACCCGGCCATAGGTCGGTTTGAAGCCGACCACGCCGCAGAAATGCGCCGGCTGGCGGATGCTGCCGCCGCTATCGGTGCCAAGGGCGTAGACGGCCAGATCAGCGGCCACTGCCGCCGCCGAGCCGCCGGAGCTGCCGCCCGGTACGCGTTCCAGGTCGAAGGGATTGTGGCAGGCCCCATAGGCGCTGGTTTCGGTGGAGCTGCCCATGGCGAATTCATCCATATTGAGTTTGCCGAGCAGCACCGCTCCCGCGTCCTCAAGCCGCTGCCAACAAGTGGCGTTGTAAGGCGGCACATAGTTGGCGAGGATGCGCGAGGCGCAGGTGGTGGTAACGCCGCGGCTACAGATAATATCTTTTAAAGCCATAGGTATGCCGTCCAAAGGGCCGAGCGTTTGTCCTGCCGCGCGGCGTTGGTCAGCGGCGCGGGCGGAGGCGATGGCCTGTTCCGCCGTGACAGAGATAAAAGCGTTGATTTGCGGATCGAGTTGCCCGATGCGCTGCAAATGCTCCTCGGTCGCCTCCAGGGAGGAGAATTGCTTGTCCGCGAGAGCCGCGGCCATATCTTGTAAAGTGAGATCGGTGATCGGCATAAATTAAACCTCTTTATTTGATCGGGCGCAGTGCGTCCGGATTTGATTGCTATGATTAAAGATGAAAGATCATAGAGATTGGGCAAAAATTCATTCGGCGTTCCGGAAATATTTTTATCTTGGCTGTATTATAAAGGGAGTAAAGGACGAATTATTTCAGGCGGCGCCCATGTTCCGGCGGGCAGGCAAATTACAGGATTTTCGGTACCCTAAAGTAATTATCCTCCCGCTGCGGAGCATTGGCCAAAGCCGCCTCCGTGTCCAAAGTCGCTCCGACCTCATCCTCGCGGAAAACATTGGCCAGGGGCAGGACATGGGTTGTCGCCGCTACACCCTGGGTATCAATTTTCTGCAATTGCTGCATGTAGCCAAGAATGGAGTCGAGTTTGACCGCCACATCTTCTTTTTCGCTGTCGCTAAAGGCAAGACGCGCAAGGCTCGCCACATATTCCACATCGTCAATTTTAATCAAAGAATTATTGCCGCCCATTTTTTCACCATCCGTATTTAATTTTACATCTTCCAAATTATATAATAGAAGCTGGAATTATTCAAGTTTTTACCTTTGATTCGTTATGCTGCCGGGAAAATGAGGATATAGCGGCGGTGCGCTGGGAATATGGCCATAAGGCAGGGCAATTTTTGCAGCGGCCGCGCTCATCGTCTGGGCGGCTTTGGTATATTTTGATTTTTTCGGCAAATAATATTTTCGCTAGGACAAATTAGCCGATGGAGGAAATAACGATGAAGGCAACCGGTATAGTTCGCAGGATAGATGATTTAGGCAGAGTCGTCA
>JAAYYR010000208.1 GCA_012515255.1 Clostridia bacterium
AGATCTCGCCGCTCATGCTGAACACGCCGTCGGTGATGATCAGCTTGCCGGCGTCATGGGGCAGCTTGGCCAAGCGGCGCTCCAGATCCTTCATATCGCTGTGGCGGAAGCGGATCATCTCGCCATAGCTCAGTTTGCAGCCGTCATAAATGCTGGCATGGTTCTCGATATCGCTGAGCATATAATCATGGCGTCCGATCAGGCCGCTGATAATGCCGAGATTGGTCTGGAAGCCGGTGGAGAAGATCAGCGCGGCTTCTTTGCCGACAAAATCCGCCAGTTCTTCCTCGAGCTGTATATGTAGATCCAGGGTGCCGTTCAGGAAGCGGGAGCCGGAGCAGCCGCTGCCGTATTTTTCGGTGGCTTTAACAGCCGCCTCGACCACCTCGGGATGCACTGTCAGTCCCAGATAATTATTGGAGCCCAGCATGATGCGGCGTTTGCCTTCCATGATTACTTCTGTGTCCTGCTTTGATTCCAATTGGTGGAAATAGGGATAGATTCCTTGACTTTTGAATTCCTCCACGATCGTGAAATCAGCGCATTTTTGAAATAAGCCCATCGCATTGCCTCCCCAATCTTTATCCGTTTTATCATAGCCACTTGTTCGCCCGCCTGGTTCGCGCCGGCGCTTTTAGCTGAGCGGGAAATAAACATGCATCTTGTTTAAGTATACTACCTTCTGGGTAAAAGTAAATAAAGGTCGACAAATATCACATAAATATGCGATTTTCCCCCTTGGCCGGGGTATATGTGAAGGGCGCAATCCCCAGCGTCGCGGGATATCATTGAGGCGGGATTTTGCATATGCCCAATGCCATTACTCTTATCATACCCCGGGCAGGGTTTAAGTCAAGCCTTCCCCCGACGGGCAAAAGCGCGAAAAATGGCAAAAGCGTGAAAAGCCCGGGATGCCGGCCGGCCTCTGCCATAAAAAAACCGTCCCCGCCCGTGACGCGCGAGTCGCCTTGGCGGGGACGAAATATGTGCTAAGCGGCGGCCCCGATCCATGGATCGGGGGCCTTGTTTAGCGGCTGCGCATGCCTATAGCAGTGTGGAGTAGTTTACAGGTCAAAATTAGCCGCGGTCAACTGCCGCACCAGGTTTTCGCGGTATTGGCTCAGCGCATCGCTCAGAGCATAATCATTATCTTCCAGGACAATGAGATAATCCTTGACCGCCTGAGCCACGGCGCTTTGGCCGCTGTCGGCGGCTGCCGCTTGGTAGCTGTCCAGGAATTCTTGTTTCAGCTTATTCGTGGCATAATCGAAAGCCGGCGTATTATTCTGGCCGTAAAAATAGGCGGATGCATAAATATCGTACATCGCTTTGACAGCTTCATATTGATTAGAGCCGCTATGCTGCAGGAGAAAATCCTCGGCTTGCCGCAACCTGCTATACAGCTCGCCGATGGGGATAATGATCGCCGCGTCCGAAGACAGCCTTTGATCGGACTCGGCGGCCTTGATCGCGATATAATCCTTGATATCGGCGGGCAAATAGTCGACGAAGGCGCGATAGACGTCATAGTTGATTACCGGCTCGTACATGCCCTCGGGCGTAATAATTTTATAGCCGCGCTCCAGCAGGTTTTGCACCGCTTCCTGCAGCTCCGGGTCGGCGATATCCGCCGCATTATTGATCGCCTGCTCGAGATAAGGCGTATCCAGCCGCTCCTGGATCAGATCCACCAGATCCTGGCTGATGATGCCGCCTTTTTCAATTTGCTGTTTTTGATAGCCCTCCAGGGCCAGCGCCATCTGAGCCAGTTTTTCCGGGGCGAGCAGCGCCAGATGCTCCTCAAGCGCGCCGATAGCCGTCGCTTCCATGGCGTCGCGGTTAAGCAGGGCCATGAAATTATCCACAACAGCCTGCTGGTCCGCATCGTCAAGCAGGCCCGCGTCCGGCTGCCTATTATTACCGTCTTCCATAACAGGCGGCGTGCAGGCCGCGCCGACCACTGCCAGCGCCAAGACCAAAAAGATCGTCAATAGCCATTTACCATGCATAATTCTCACCTTCTTATTTATATATTTATCCGGCACCGGATTAGTGTCCGCGATAATTATTGATTTAGACGGGCCCAAGCGGCATCCTGTTCCCGGCGCGGCTTAGGCCCAGGCTATCGCCGTCATAAATTTATGCTAAGAAAATATGGCGCTTGGCCCGGCGGATATTGAACGATTGCGTCAAATCATGTATAATTATTAACAAAACCAGGTGGGGGAATACGTAGAATGGAAAAAATCTATCAAGGTAAAACTAAAGACGTCTATCAGTTGGCCAATGGCAATATCTTATTGCAATTCAAAGACGATTGCACCGGCGAGGACGGCGTTTTTGACCCGGGGATGAACACGGTCGGCTTGACCATCGCGGGCATTGGCCAAGCCAATCTGGAAACATCAGTGCATTTTTTTGAATTGCTTCATCAAGCGGGGATCAAAAGTCATTATATCAAAGCCGATATTTCCAATTCGACCATGGAAGTCCTGCCGGCGCAGGTATTTGGCAAAGGGCTGGAAGTAATTTGCCGCCTCGTCGCCACCGGCAGCTTTATCCGCCGCTACGGCGATTATATCGCCGACGGCACGCCTTTGCCCGGCGGCTAGGTGGAATGCACGCTCAAGGACGACGCCAAGGGCGACCCGCTGGTAACCGGCGAGGGACTGGTGGCGCTTGGCATCATGGACGAGCCGATGTTTGCCAGCTTGAAAGAGCAGACCCTGCGTATAACGCAGATCATCGCCGCTGATTTGCGGCGCATTAACCTTGATCTATGGG
Source organism: Clostridia bacterium (assembly GCA_012515255.1). Classification (GTDB taxonomy): domain Bacteria; phylum Bacillota; class Dehalobacteriia; order UBA4068; family UBA4068; genus HGM13862. Next base: position 2,785 of record JAAYYR010000208.1, read on the forward strand.
ATATCAAATTCGAGTTTGGTTATCATCTGGGCGAGGTTATCCTCATCGATGAGATCGCCAGCGGCAATATGCGCGTGTACCGGGAAGGGAAAATCGTCGACCCAATACGTCTGACTGATATCATCCTCGGCCGCGATCGCTAAAACCCCGAAGAGCCGCCCACGGCATGCGCAGCGCAAATGCTTGTTTTAAGCGGGATTTCCCGCTATAATGGCGATGTCGCTCAATTTGCGCCAAACAGTAAAAGGAGCCGGCTATGAATGTCCAGCATCTCAAATATATTATCGAGGTTCAGCGCACGGGGTCGATCTCCCAGGCCGCGGAAAACCTTTATATGAGCCAGCCTAATCTTAGCAAAGCGATCCGCGAGCTTGAGGCGCAGATGGGCTTGACTATTTTCCGCCGCACCAGCAAAGGCATAGAGGTCACGGCCAAGGGCCAGGTTTTTCTTGAGCATGCAAGGCAAATCACAGCGCAGATAGCGGCTTTGGAATCTCTGTATAAGTCCGGTGATAGCGGCAAGCAATTTTTTTCTATTTCCGTGCCGCGCTCCAGCTATGTGGCCAAGGCTTTCAGCCGTTTTAGCGCCTCGCTTAATGAATCGCAGCCGATCGAGCTTGATTATATGGAAACAAACACCATGGGCACGATCAATAATGTGATCAATGGCCGCTCTAATATCGGCATTATCCGCTTCAATAAAAAATATGAGGATTCCTTTGCTAAATATCTTAAGGAAAAGCGGCTAATCTTTAGCCATCTCCTGGAATTTACCTATCTGGCCTTGATGCATCGCGAACATCCTTTGGCCGGGCAGCCCGACTTGGGTCCGGATCAGCTCAAGGATTATTTGGAACTGATTTACGGCGACTGCGCCCTGCCTTTTGCCGCCGAGGAGCGCGAAGCTTATGGCAATCAGCCGCTTGGCGCCAAATATATTTATCTTTATGAACGCGGCAGCTTATTTGATTTGCTGAGCCAGAACCACCGCACTTATATCTGGTCGCCGCCTTTGCCCGCGGAAACGCTGCAGCGTTTTGATCTCGTGCAACGCAAATGTGAAGCGGCCGACCATATCTATTGCGATATGCTGATCAAGGAAAAGCATAATAACATTACAGCGCTGGAGCAGCGCTTTCTTGATGAATTGGCAGCTACGCGTCAAGAATTATCAACGCTTTAGCATAGCGAAGCAACGATTAGATAGCAATCTATCGATAATAGTATATCGATATTCATATATCGATATACTATTTTTATATTACCTTTTTTCCGCCGAAACATATATAGTTTAGTTGTAATAAAGTAAAGGAGCGTGACGAGAATGGGCGAGCGAAGTATTTCTATCCATGTCATAGAAAGATTAACCACCTATTTGAGATACCTCAAATCATTGCCTGATGACGGTACAGCCAGTGTTTCCGCGACCAAAATCGCGGCGGCGCTTGATCTTAACCAGGTATTGGTACGTAAAGACCTGGCGGAAATCAGCTCCGGCGGCAAGCCGAGGGTGGGCTATCAGATTTGCAGTTTGATCGAGGATATCGAGACGAGCCTGGGCTACAATGATAGCAGCAGCGCCATTTTGGTCGGCGTGGGTAATCTGGGACGCGCTTTGCTTTCCCATAAGAGCTTCCGTGAGACCGGCGTCAGGATTGTGCTGGCTTTTGACTGCGACGAGGCGGAAATCGGCACTGATTGTTGCGGCGTGCGCATTATGGCTACAGAGAAAATGGCTGATTTATGCGGGCGGCTAAAGGTGCATATCGGCATCATTGCCGTGCCTGATACCGCGGCGCAGGAGGTATGTGATATGTTGGTGGGCTGCGGCATCAAGGCCATTTGGAATTTCGCCCCCACACATCTCAAGGTGCCTGATGATGTGATCGTACGCAATGAAAACCTTGCCGCTTCCTTATTGATACTCTCCCAACAATTAAGGGAAAGACTTTCTTAGCGGCGGCGAAAGATGAATGAGTGGAGGAAAAACCAGTGGCCAAGGAAAAACTAACGAAATTTGATAATGTATGTGAAATCCTTGATAAATACCAGCGCAACCCTCATAAGCTGATACCGATTTTACAGGATATTCAGGAGGAATACAGTTACTTACCGGAAGATATCATGACTTTTGTTTCCACCGCCTTAGAGATATCGTCCTCCCAGGTATACGGCGTGGCGACATTCTTCGCCCATTTTACTCTGCAGCCTAAAGGTAAATATATTATCCGTGTTTGTGACGGCACTGCCTGTCATGTCAAAAAATCAACGGATATCATCAAAGCGCTGGAGAAGGAGCTGGGCCTTTCACACACTAAAAATACGAGCGACGACTTACTGTTCACTTTGGAAACAGTCGCCTGCCTCGGCGCCTGCGGACTGGCGCCGGCCGTAGTGATCAATGATAAAGTTCACGGTCTGATGACCCCGGAGAGCACGATTGCTTTGATCAAGGAAATCAAGGAGACGGAAAGCCATGAATAATGCCGAACTGATGCAACATAAAGAGCAATTCCGTAAATGCATGGAACAATACCAAGCCCGGGTGGTCGTCTGCGGCGGTACCGGCTGCATGGCCAATGGTTCGGCCGATATCATCGCCGCTTTAGCAGTATTTGCAAAGAAAAGGGCCTGGATATCGCCGTAGCCGCCGCCAAGGAAGGCAATGAGGTCTATTTGGCCAAAAGCGGCTGCCAGGGTTTTTGCCAGCTTGGCCCCCTGGTGACCATTTATCCGCAAGA
>JAAYYR010000209.1 GCA_012515255.1 Clostridia bacterium
ACTCCCAGCACGGAAATCCTGGAAAATTTAACGCGCTATGATGGCGTTTATAGCGAATGGGCGCCTAATGAAAAAGTGGCCCTGGAAAGCGCGATCGGCGCTTCTTTAGCCGGCGGACGGGCCATCGCCTCCATGAAGCATGTGGGCCTGAACGTGGCGGCTGACCCGTTGTTTACATTTGCCTACACCGGGGTCAACGCCGGTACTGTGATCATCACCGCTGATGAGCCGGGGCAGTTTTCCTCGCAAAATGAGCAGGATAACCGCAATTATGCCAAAGCGGCGCGCATCCCTATGCTGGAGCCTGCCGATTCCCAGGAATGCCTCGACATGACCAGATATGCTTTTGAGCTATCCGAGCGCTTTGATACGCCGGTGCTGATCCGGCTTACCACCCGCGTTTGCCATTCCAAGTCGCCGGTGACGACCGGCGAGCGGGCGGAGATAGAAATTCGCCCTTATGCGCGGCAGGCGGATAAGTATGTCTGCGTGCCGGCCGTCGCTAAGCAATTGCGCGTGAAAATTGAGGGGCGCACAGAGCAACTGCGGGAATGCAGCGAGAAATCCCCGTATAATAGGATTGAAGACAATGATTCACCGATCGGCGTCATCAGTTCCGGCGTCTGCTATTTCTATGCCAAGGAAGTGTTCGGCGACGGCATTTCGCATTTGAAGCTGGGCCTGACCTGGCCGCTGCCCGAGGAGATGATCGGCGACTTTTGCGACGGCAAGGAGAAAATTTATATTATCGAGGAAAACGACCCCTATATCGAGGAGGCTGTACGCGCTCTTGGCTTCAAGCCTTTGGGCAAAAGCGTTTTCCCGCCCTATGGCGAGATGACGCCGGATACGATCCGCCGCTCCTTATTCGACGAAACTCTGCCGGGCATCAGCTATGATCGCTCCCTGTTGGTCAACAGACCGCCCACGCTATGCGCCGGCTGCCCGCATCGCGGCTTTTTCTATGAGGCGGCCAAGAGGGCCAATGTCATGGTTGCGGGTGATATCGGCTGCTATACGCTCGCTACGGCGCCGCCTTTCCGGGCGCTTGATTCCACCATCTGTATGGGCGCTTCCCTGAGCATGGGGCATGGCGCGCAAAAAGTGTTCGATATGACCGACCGCGGCATGCGCGTCGTCTCGGTGCTGGGGGATTCCACCTTTTTTCATACCGGCATCAATTCCCTGCTCAATGTGGCTTATAATCGCAGCCGCACTGTGAATGTGATTCTTGACAACCGCATCACCGGCATGACCGGGCATCAGGAAAACCCGGGCAGCGGCTATACAGCAGGCGGCGAATCTACGGCGGCGATCAAGATAGAGGATGTGGCGCGGGCTTTCGGCTTCCGCCATATCCGGGTCGTTGATCCTAATAATCTGGCCGAAGTGCGGCGCGCCTTGGATGAATTATTGGCTCTTGATGAGGCATCCGTGCTGATTACCCGCTGGCCCTGCGCCTTAAAGCGTTTCTCCGCCGAAGATAAGCAGGAGTTCCCCACAGCATATAGCGAAAAATATCTGGTCGACGAAGCGGCCTGCATCGGCTGCCGGGTATGTATGAAAGCCGGCTGCCCGGCACTTTCTTTCGTTGCCGAGCGGAAAAAAGCCACGATCGCCCGCCAGCAATGCCTGGGCTGCGGCGTATGCGCGCAGATTTGCCCTCGGGGCGCGATCGAGAAGGAGGAGCAAGCAAATGGCTAAAAGCATACTTTTGGTGGGCGTCGGCGGTCAGGGGACGATTTTAGCCAGCAAGCTATTATCTCTTGGTCTGCTGGAGGCTGGCTATGAGGTAAAAATGAGCGAGATCCACGGTATGAGCCAGCGTGGCGGCGCGGTTTCCTCTCAGGTGCGCTATGGCGAAAAAGTCTTCTCCCCGGTCATAGAACTGGGGGGCGCGGATGTATTAATCAGCTTTGAGCTGATGGAAGCGCTGCGCTGGCTGGAGTACTTAAAACCGGACGGCCGGGTGATCGTTAATAATTATCGCATTAATCCTATGCCGGTTGTCACAGGCGAGGCTATTTATGCCGACGGTATCCCCGAGGTTTTATGTACCGCGGCGAGGACTTCTTTGATCAACGCGGGCGAGATCGCCGAGCAATTGGGCAATTCAAGGGTGATGAATATTGTCCTCCTGGGAGCCACTGTCAAGGTGATGGGCTTGACGGACATTGATTGGCAGAATATTATCGCCGCCAATGTAAAAAAGGATTTTGTCCACATCAATATCGAGGCGTTTAAAGCGGGGCTTGAGGCGGTATAGCTTCGGGCCGGAAATTTGGCTATGCGGCAATGAGCAGGTATGGAATAGTGCCGGAGGGGGAAAGGCGCGGATATTGCGCAAACTTAATCGGCATATCTAAAAAGTTATTATATATTAAGCCCTTGATGATTTAAGAATGTTAGCAGATCATATATGCGTTAATCATTTGTAAGCCTTGCGCATACATATTATTGGCATGAACCATAGCCTCTTGTGCCTACTTTATGAGGCTGGTTTTTGATTTCAGGCAAGGTTCAGAGAGGGTTCCCTTGACAAAGGCCAGCATATATGGTATTTTCTTTAAGTAAAAATGCGGGTGTAGCTCAATGGCAGAGCGTCGGCTTCCCAAGCCGGTCACGTGGGTTCGATTCCCATCACCCGCTCCAGATTAATTCACCTGCATATACCTTGGGGCTATACTTGGGGCAGGATGAATAATACTGATTTTGTTAAATAATAGCCGATGTTGTATAAGTACTTGCAGGTCACTACATGGTGTGGTATAATGGCCTTATTATTAAGGTATAAGTGGTTTGGGCAAGCCTGATTGCCCCCATGACCTGCGCGACGCCAATCGGAAAACGAATGAGGTGGAACACTTATCGGCA
>JAAYYR010000210.1 GCA_012515255.1 Clostridia bacterium
AAAACCACGAGGCAAAAAATACGCATCACCAGCTATATTGCATTTGTTGCCATTGCCATGGCCATACTCAATGTGCTCATCATGACAATATGGGAAACCAGGGATTTCTTTGTTGCCCGCCAGGCATTGGGCGCTGCCTTCTGGCAGTCGGCTGAATCCAGCGTCGGGGCCAGCAATCTGCTGATGTGGTATCTGGTGTTGGCTGCGCTGATCATCCTCGCCGGCATTTTTACCGCGATTCTCGAAAATGAAACGCCGTTTACGCCCAAAGTACCGCGGCGGATGAAGCTGGCGGCGATCCTATTGTTTGGCGGCTGCGAGATTTCGCTGTGGATCGTGTGGATCATTTTCAAGCTGATGCAGCAAAACGCGCTTGAAACACAGGCCGCCGAACAGCTGATGCGCACGATGAGCGGCCGCATTGTCGGCGATGTTTTGGCTGTGGTACTGTTTTGCCTGGCTTATATCTTTGAGCATGGGTTCAAGCTGCAACAGGAAAACGACGAAATATTATAGGAGGCGATGATATGGCGAAAATGACTTCCAGGGGTAAAATACGCCTGACCAGTTATATTGTATTTTTCTTGATTGCCTGGATAACGATTCACGTGCTGGTCGAGGCGATACGCGGGATCGCGGGCTTTTTTGCCGCTCGGGAGACGCTGGGCGCTGATTTTGGGCAATCGCTTGCATTCAATGCCGGTATAAGCAATCTTATGTCTTGGAGTTTCTTTTTAGCGGCCCTGGTAGTGATGGCCGTACTGTTTGCCGCTATTTTAGAGAACGAAACGCCGTTTACGCCCAAAGTACCGCGGCGGATGAAGCTTACCGCTATTTTATTGCTGATTAGCGGCGAAGGTTCTTATCTGGTTGCTTTATTGATTTACCGCATACAGCTTAATAAATATGCCTTGCTGCAATATGACATGGATTCGCTTTCAACTTCTCTAAGCGCCGAAGGCGGCTCTTTCCTGGCCTTGATCTTCCTGTGCCTGGCCTATATCTTTGAGCATGGACTCAAGCTGCAGCAGGAAAACGACGAGACATTATAGGTGACACGCGATGACGATCATACTAAGACTGGACCGCATGATGGCGGACCGTAAAATATCCTTAAACGATCTGGCGGAAAAGGTGGGCATTGCCAATGTCAACCTATCCAAGATCAAAACCGGCAAGGTGAGCGCCATCCGCTTTTCCACCCTGGACGCCATCTGCGACGCCCTGGACTGCCAGCCCGGCGATATCCTGGAATATACCCGGCCCGAACGGAGCGCGGAAAAAGGCGGGCAGGACTAGGCCTTGGCCGCCCGCCCTATGGGCGGCTGCGCCAGATACCGGCGGACGGCTGCGCGGCATGGGCGGACATAGGGGTGGCGGCGCGGCTTACAGGCATAGCGCAGGGCGCGGGAAAGCAAAAAGCGGGGGAACCCCCGCTTTTAATTTTCGCCGCGGATGCCGGCTAAGAGCAGCGGCATATGCCGCGCCGTGAACTCGCCCAAGTCATAGCTGGCGTCATTGATGCAATAATCGTAGATAAGGGCGCGCTCGCACATAGCGTAATAATTAACCAGCTCATATTGGGAGAGCTTATCGCTGATCTCGCCCCGGCGCTGGCCTTCGTCCATGATCTGGCGGATAATGCGGAAATAGTAGCGGTTCTGGTCCAACAGATGCTTATCGCCGCGCGTCACTACCTGCGAGGAATAGAGCATGGCCAGCAGCTCCGGCTGTATGCACTCGCCGATCATGCGGTGTATGCTGCAGCAGAGCCAGACCAGCTTATCAAAGCAATGCATGGACGGGTCGGCCTTATCCATCAACTGCTGATAATAATCGTCAAAGTAATCGGAAAGCGAGGAAAGCAGCGCGTCCTTGCCGGAAAAATAATGGTAGAACGAGCTCTTGCTGGTATGGGAAGAGGCGATGATATCCTCGATCGTGGTATTATGATAGCCCTTTTCCCGGAACAGCCGCCAGGCCGCGTCGATAATTTTAGCTTTGGTGGCTCCCTTTCCCGCCATATGCCGCCCTCTCTTTTGATGCAGATTTATTTGCGCCCGCTTTCCGGCGCGGGGCGGAAAT
>JAAYYR010000211.1 GCA_012515255.1 Clostridia bacterium
AGCAGCAAAAGCAGCGTGCTTTTGCCCGCGCCGCCCGCGCCGATTAAAGCTATCAGTTCGCCGGGTGCAATGTCAAGGCTCAGATCACGCAAAGCCGGGGGGGCCAGGCGATTGCCGGGCTGATAACAATAACTGCAATTCGCCAGTTTTATTTGCCGCATAGCAATTTTTCCTCCAGCTCCGCCTCTGTGACCACGCCCTGAAATTGCTCATAGCCCGCCGCTGCCACAAGCGCGGCTAGACGGCATATCGGCGGCAGCGCCAGGCCTTTTTCTGCCAGCCATTGCGGGTCGGCGAAAATTTCCGCCGGCGTTCCTTGGCGGACGACACGCCCCTGCTCCAAGACTATCACCCTATCAGCCCAGAGCGCTTCCTGCAAAATATTAGTGGCATAAACAATCGCTAAACCCAGCTTACGCTGCAGATATTGCAATGTTTCCAGCACAGCGCCCCGCAGTTGCGGATCAAGCATAGACGTCGGCTCGTCCAAAGCCAGATATGTGCTGGCCATGGCGATAGCGCCGGCTAAAGCCACCCGCTGTTTTTCGCCGCCGGACAGCTGATGCGGCGGGCAGGTGCGCTTATCAATGAGCTGCATCAGCCCCAGCGCGCCCTCAACCCGATTGCTGATCGTCATTGGCGGCAGGCCGAGATTTTCTAAGCCAAAGGCCACATCATCCTCTACAGAGGCGGCGATGAATTGATTATCCGGGTTCTGGAAAACCAGCGCCACCTTTTGCCGCGCCTGCCAAAGCTGCTCGCTGTCCGCGGTATCAAGGCCATCGACGAGCACCCGGCCCCGGCTAGGCAATAGCAGGCCGTTTAGCTGACGCAGCAAAGTGCTTTTGCCGCTGCCATTGCCGCCGATCAGCGCCAGCCATTCACCATCGCGAATATCAAGATTGATATCTGTGAGCGCCGGCTCGGTTTCATTATCATATGCAAATGTTAAATTGCGGATCTCAATCATACCGGTTTCCTTTGTTCAACTAAACCAGCCTATGACGCGCACGTTCAGGTTAGCCGCACTGCCGGCTATACCTTGGCCATATGGCTAAGGCGGCCGCAAAGCGCCGGCACTAATTGGGCGACTCCAAACCCGATCGAATCAGCTTTGCGTTAAGAGCCGACCGAAAAACGATTGCCGATTTCATCATACCATGAAGAAAAAAGGGACGGACAATTGCCCGCCCCTTTGCCAACCCGGCTGAATTTAGACCAATTGGATGCGCGCCATCTGTGCGGCGTCGCCTCGCCTCTGCTCCAGGCGGATGATCCGGGTGTACCCGCCGTTACGGTCGGCGTACTTCTCCGCGATCTCGTCAAAAAGCTTGGTCACCACATCTTCTTCGGTGAGAAAGGCCAGCGCGCTGCGGCGGGCGGCCAGATCGCCTTTTTTGCCCAGTGTAATCATTTTCTCTGTCATGGAGGCGATTTCTTTGGCACGTGGCTCAGTGGTATCTATTTGACCGTTTTTCAGCAAAGAGGTAGCGGCGTTACGCAGCATGGCGCGGCGGTGTGCGCTTTTTACCCCCAGTTTACGGTATCCCATGTTTTTTCCTCCTATTCTTCGCTCTTTCTTAAGGACAAGCCCAATTCTTCCAGTTTGGTCACGACCTCCTCCAGGGATTTGCGACCCATATTTCGTACCTTCATCATTTCCTCTTCGGTCTTATTAGCCAGCTCCTGCGCTGTATGGATGCCGGCGCGCTTGAGGCAGTTGTAGGAACGAACGGAAAGATCCAGTTCCTCGATGGTCATTTCCAATAGCTTATCTTTCTTGCTGTCCTCTTTCTCGATCAGGGTGACTTCCTGCGGCAGGCTTTCAGTCAGGCCGATAAACAGCTTGAGATAATCGCTCAAAATCTGGGCGGAACTGGAAATGGCCTCGTCCGGGGCAATGGTCTTATCGGTAAGCACGTCGATGGTCAGCTTATCATAGTCGGTTTGCTGGCCGACGCGGGTATCCTCTACCGTGAAATTAACTTTGATCACCGGCGAAAAAAGGCTGTCAATAGGGATAATGCCGATCGGCTGGTCTTCCCACTTATTTTTATCCGCGCTCACATAGCCGCGTCCCCGCGCGACGGTTATCTCCATACGCAAAGAGCCGTCAGCCTCCAGGGTGGCGATATAGTGGTCAGGGTTCAAAATTTCCACTTCCGGGGGCGTAATGATATCCGCGGCTGTCACGGTGCGCTCACCATGAACGTCGATCATAATGGTACGCGGCTCATCGCAATGCATTTTTACGGACAAGCCCTTCAAATTGAGGATAATATCAGCGATATCCTCATAAACGCC
>JAAYYR010000212.1 GCA_012515255.1 Clostridia bacterium
AGACCTTGGATTCATCTATGTGCTGTCAAATGAGGATCATATCATCATGCTGCTCAGGCAAGCGGCTCCAAAAGCCAACCCGGTGATTAAATCTGTTTGCGACGTTTTTCCCAATGCCTTATGGCATGAACGGGAATTAGTTGACCTTTTTGGCGCGGTCATCGAAGAATTGCCCCCCGGCCCCACTTATCCTTTACCGGATGATTGGCCCGCCGGCAACTATCCGTTGCGCAAAGAATGGAAAGTCGAATATTTCGATAAGGAAACCATGACCTATAATCCCCCCGAGACAGAGGATATGGCCGGCGATGCAAAGGAGGGAGCCAATGAATAGCAAAAGAATTACTATCCCTATGGGACCGCAGCATCCATCATTAAAAGAACCGAGCTGCTTTACGATTACTTTGGAAGGCGAAAAAGTCGTTAACGCTGTGGTCGGCGTGGGTTATAATCATCGCGGCTTGGAAAAAGCCTCCGAAATGCGCACCTATATTCAGGATCTTTATATTATAGAACGTGTTTGCGGTATCTGCTCCCATACTCATAGCACGGCTTTTTGCCAGGCGATAGAGGAGCTGGCCGGTGTGGTCATACCGCCGCGCGCCGCTTATATCCGCGTGATTATGGCGGAATTGGAGCGCTTGCACAGCCATTTGCTGTGGCTGGGTATTGCCGGGCATGAGATTGGTTTTGACACCTTGTTGATGTATTCCTGGCGGGACCGCGAGCAGGTGTTGGATATTCTGGCTATGCTGGGCGGCAACCGCGTTAATTATGGCATCAACACCCTGGGCGGCGTAAGGCGCGATCTGGAGCCGCATATGGTAGACGATATCAGACAGGTATTGAATTATCTTGAAGAGCAGGATAAATATTATATTGATTTGGCGCTCCGCGAGACAACTTTAGCCGCGCGCCTGGGCGGCGTGGGGCGGCTCTCGCATGAAGATGCCATCAAATACGGCGCGGTCGGCCCGGTGGCGCGCTCTTCCGGAGTGCATACCGATACGCGTGTGGACGAGCCTTATGCCGCCTACAGCGAAATGCCGGTTAATGTCATTACTGATAATCATTGTGACGTCTTTGGCAGAACAGTGGTGCGGGTACTGGAAATTATGGACAGCATCGGCATTATCCGCTATGCTTTGGAGAATATCCCCGACGGCGAGATCAAAGTCAATATGCCGCGGAAAATACCGGCCGGCGAAATGCTAAGCCGCACAGAAGCGCCGCGTGGCGAGGATGTGCATTATGTGCGCTCAAACGGCACGGATAAGCCGGATCGCGTCCGAGTGCGGGCTGCATCGGAAGCCAACTGGCATGGCATGGCGCATATGTTGGAGGGCGATTATCTGGCTGATGTGCCGATCATCATCGCCGCCATCGACCCTTGTTATTCCTGTACTGACCGCGCTTTTGTTTTAAGCGACGGCAATGGCGGGGAGCAGGTTTGGGATTGGCAGCGATTGCGTCAATACAGCCTGGATTTTTACAGGAAACGCGGTGTTGACGCCAGCAAATTAAAAATCGCCAAGCAGTAACCAATGATCTGATTCCTCGGAAGGAAGGTAAAAATTTGATGGCATTCTTTAATATTCTCATATTCCCTGGCTTTGTCTTCCTTGGAGCCTATGCGCTTGTCTTGGCTTTTCTTGACCGCAAACTCTATGCCAGATTGCAAAATCGCCAAGGCCCGCCCTGGTTTCAGCCGCTGGCAGATTTTCTTAAGCTCCTGGGCAAAGAAACAGTCATTCCGGTGGATGCGGATAAAAAGATGTTTGTTTTTTTGCCGGTGCTAGCTCTAGCCGCCGTTACTACATCTTACCTTTATATCCCATTATGGGGAACATCTTCGCTTTATCCTTTTGAAGGCGATTTAATTGTTATTCTTTACCTGCTTACCTTGCCTACGCTTTGTTTTTTCCTCGGCGGCTGGTATTCAACCAGTGTTTACGCCACTTTAGGTTCGGTGCGGGTACTTACGCAGTTGTTTTCCTATGAAGTGCCGCTATTTATGGCGCTGCTGACCCCGGCGCTGCTTGCCGGTACATGGTCGCTATCCGGTATTACGCAGTACTATGCTGCGCATCCCCTGTATATCCTGATCAATATTCCCGCCTTGATCGTGGCGGTGATCTCCTGCCAAGGCAAGCTGGAGCGCGTTCCTTTTGATTTGCCGGAAGCAGAGACCGAAATAGTCAGCGGCGCTTTCGTCGAATATAGCGGTCGGCTGTATGCGATTTTCCGTATGGCGATCGATTCAGAGCTGGTAGTTGTTTGTTCCTTAATCGCGGCTGTATTTCTGCCTTTTTATACCGGCGTCGCCATTGCCGACTTTGGCCTATATCTGGTGAAGACGATAGCTATTCTCTTTATCTTTGCCTTATTCCGCTCGGTGATGGCACGAATCCGTATTGAGCAGATGGTGGCTTTTTGCTGGAAAATTCTCACCCCGCTCGCCCTGATCCAACTAATCGTTAACCTTGTGCTGAAAGGGGTGTTAGCTTGATGAAAAAAAGACCCGGTGTTGTTGCCGGCTATGCAATGAAACAATTGTTCCGAAAACCGGCCACGATTAAATATCCCCAGGGCGACCTAGTGATCGAGCATAATTACCGCGGCAAGCTCAGCTATAATCCAGCCAACTGCATTGGCTGCAATCTATGCGTGCGCGATTGCCCGGCCGATGCCCTGGAAATCATTAATGTCGGCACCAAGGAGAATAAAGCCTTTGAATGCCATCTCAGCCTGGGGCATTGCGTTTTTTGCGGGCAATGTGTCGACAGCTGTAAAAAGGGTTGCCTGGCGCTCACGCCTAATATTGAACTGGCGGGGCTGAAAAAGGCTGATTTCAAGATGAAGCTATGAGCGATTGGCGAGAGGATTTACGCCGTGTGATTGGCGAAGCTGAGAAAGTGGCGGTTTTGGGTGCGGGCTCCATTCTTTGCGGAGATGATGCAGCCGGCATGCTGGTGGCGCAGAAGCTGCGGCAAGTGGCTGCGGGCAACCCGCGTATCTTGGCGCTTGAGGGCAGCACCGCCCCGGAGAATTTTACCGGCGTGATTCGGGCTTACCACCCGGATTTGCTAATTCTGGTTGATGCGGCATATATTGAAGGCGAACAGGGCGCGGTAGAATTGCTTTCTACGCAGCAGCAGGCTGGATTAAGTTTTTCAACGCATATGCTGCCTTTTGATCTGATGCTGGATTTTGTTAATCGCGAGCTTGGCTGTCGGAGCGCGGTCATTGGCATAAAGGCGGAGCAGGTGAAATTTGACACTGAGCCGGGCTTGGCCGTCAGCAAAGCAGCCGCCGATCTGGCGGCGGAGATTGCGGCATTGCTGCCTTGGCGTGGGCAAAATTAAATCCCAGGCATTGGTGTATTGGTAAATTAAGACTAAAGGCCGGCGCTAAGGCGCCGACCTTTTATATTGCCGCTCAATAGCGGTAGGGTAGGGGGTCAATAATAAAACGCGGCGCAATATTGATGCGCCGCGTTTATTGGTGGGGCAGGGAATAATGTGAGATTAAAAACGACGGAATAAGCCAATCGGCTTGCCGATGATCTGCACATGATCTGTATAGATTGGCGACATCAAATGGTTTTCCGGTTGCAAACGAAAACGGTTGATCTCGCGATAAAAAGTTTTGACTGTAGCCTCGTCATCAATAAGCGCCACAACAATCTCACCATTGCGGGCTGTTTCGGCCTCTTCGACGATTAGCAAATCATTATCCTCAATGCCGACTTCAACCATGCTTTCACCGGATACTCGCAGCATAAATATAGGCTTATTCGAGCGCAAAAATGAAAGCGGCACAGGGAAATACTCTTCGATATTTTCTTCTGCAAAGGCAGGCTGTCCGGCGCTGATTTTACCTAATACGGGAATCTCGGCCATCTCCTGATTGCATGCCAAGGGTTGGGAATCACCGCCGAGTACCTCCATAGCGCGCGGCTTTTGTGGATCGCGGCGAATATAGCCCTTTTTCTCCAGGGTAGTGAGATGGAAATGCACGGTAGAGGGAGAACTTAGTTTAACAGCCTGGCAAATCTCACGTACCGACGGAGGATAGCCACGCTCTTTGATTGAGCTCTTGATATAGTCAAGAATTGCCGCCTGCCGGCTATTTAAATCAAAATAGTCCATCTTGTCCCTCCGGCTAAACGATATATGCATATTATAACATACATTCGAGAAAAAGCAAACATTTGTTCCAAAAAACTATTGACATCGAACGTATATTCTAGTATAATGCGGCCATAGAACTGATGTTCGGGGAAAGGTAGGGGGCATTAATGAACCTTAAAGGCAAAAAGCCGCGTAAATTACATTGTCTTTTCGCCCTTACAGTCTTGCTTCTTATTTTAAGCTCAATATTCGGCGTGTTTTCGGCGGCAGCTAATGATAATGCGAATAGCCTGCGCGATATAAACTCGTTTCAGGCAGTTTTTGTGCTCGAAGGAGATACTTTAT
>JAAYYR010000019.1 GCA_012515255.1 Clostridia bacterium
CGGGAGCGGTCGACCATAAAAAGCAGGGTCTCCGTATGCGCGTCCAGGCTGCCGAAACTGCTCTCAAGCAGCATTTTGCGGAATGCCTGGCCCAATTCGCTGCCCCCGGGCTCCAATGTCGCCAGTACCGGATAGCCCTCAGCCGCCAGCCAATCCCGAACCATGCCCATGATCAGCGATTTGCCGCAACCGTCTATACCTTCAAACGTGATCAATATCCCCTGGCTCATATTTGCCTCCAAGATGATAATCGTCTTTATTTTCGCCACGCGAGCCGGTTACTCCTGCCGCAGCATGCTGACAAGCCTCGTCTCACTTATTCTTTTTAGCCGCCGCGCCGCCCCGCGCTTGCGCCAAATCACCTGTCTAGCCCCTAACAGCCAGCGCCGCCACCTTGCGTTATCCGCCTAACCATAAACAAGCCGCCCCCAAGATAGGGGCGGCTTGCAGCTTTAATCTTATATTTACTGCTACCGCTATCTTTGCGGCAGGCCGGGATAATCAAGAGTGGCAAAATAATCGGCCAGGGTCTCGGCACGGCGAATCTGACGCACGCTGCCGTCGGATTGCAGCAGCAATTCCTGGGAGCGCAGCTTGCCATTGTAATTGAAGCCCATAGCATAACCATGCGCGCCGGTATCGTGGATTACCAGCAAATCGCCGATATCAATATGCGGTAAATAGCGGTCAATGGCGAATTTATCATTATTTTCACATAGCGAGCCGGTAATATCATACAGGCAGCAGCAGGGCTGGCCGTCCTTGCCCACCACAGTGATATGATGATAAGCGCCGTAGATGGCGGGGCGCATTAAATCAGCCATACAGGCGTCAAGGCCGATATAATTCTTATAGGTTTCTTTGCGGTGCAGGGCGCGCGCCACCAGATAACCATAAGGTCCGGTGACCATACGGCCGCTTTCCATCATGAGCGCTATTTCCCCAAGACCGGCCGGTACCAGAATGCGCTCATAAGCGCCGCGAATCTTAGCGCCCAGCACCTCAAGGTCAACCGCCTCCTCTTCCGGGCGATAAGGGATGCCGACGCCGCCGCCCAGGTTGATGAATTCCACCTCAATGCCCATGATCTTTTTAATTTGCACCGCCAGCTTAAACATCATCACCGCGGTATCTACCAGGTAATTACAGTTCAGCTCATTGGAGACAATCATGGTATGGATGCCAAAGCGGGTAGTGCCGTTATCGCGGCACATGGCGATGCCCTCCAGCAGCTGCTGGCCCGTAAGGCCGTATTTGGCCTGCTCGGGAAAACCGATAATCTCATTGCCGCCCTTACGCAGCGGCCCGGGATTATAGCGCAGGGAAATCAGTTCCGGCAGGCAGGCGTTCTCGCGCAGATACTCGATATGGGTGATATCGTCGAGATTGATGATCACGCCCATTTCAAGTGCCTTGCGGTATTCGCTGATTGGCGTGTCATTGCTGGTAAAGCAGGCGTTCTCACCGGTCATCCCCACAGCCTCGGCCAGATAAAGCTCAGCCATGGAGCTGCAGTCGGCGCCGCAGCCCTCTTCTTTCAGGATATCCAAAATATAGGGATTGGGCAGCGCTTTAACGGCATAATATTCCTTGAATTTCGGCGCCCAGTCAAAGGCCTTAAGGAAATTGCGTACGTTTTCACGGATGGCTGCTTCATCATAAAGATGAAAAGGTGTGCCGAATTCGCGAGCGATTTGCGTTAGGCGGTCGCAAGCAACAGGTAATGTCTTAATGCTCATAAATGTCCTCCAGATAAGTGATTAAATATGCAATGGGGATGGCTAATCCCTCGTCTTCCCGATCAGCAACCGAGGCGAAAACAACGCCGATCACCTTAGCGTCGGCATTAAAAAGCGGGCTTCCGGAGCTGCCGGGCTGTACCGGGCCGCTAAAATAAATCAGCGGCACATCCGCGATCCGCGCAATACCCAGCACCTCTCCCTCGGAAATCGTCCAGTCATAGCCCAGAGGATTGCCGATAAAGATCACGGCGTCGCCTGCCGCGGGATAACTGTCCTCTAGCTCCACATAGGGCAAATCCGCTCCCTCGATATCGATCAGCGCCATATCCACATTGGGAATTTCCGCCCATTCGCGGCTGGTGAAAGTCTGACCTGTGCGGCCGCTAAAGCGGATGGTAATGATGCCGCCGTCCTCCACCACATGGCGGTTGGTGACGATCAGTCCGTCCGCGGAGATATTGAAGCCGCTGCCTGAGCGGCCCGCGCCATCAATCACCACCACGGCGTCCTGCAAGGCGGCAAGCGATTCGTCTTTGGCCAACTGGGCGCTGCGGCGTAAGACGCTCCAATCGAGGGTATCGCCCAGCATGGGGAAAGAAAGCCAGGCGGTAAAAGCGATAATGACCACAATAATCACCAGGCGGAGCGCCCAATGCCGCCGCTTTGGCATATCTTCCGCAGCCTCCGGCCCATCCGCCAGCCGATTCAGCTCGGCGGCCTCCTCCGGGTCAGGAGCGTCGCCATCAGCCCGGACCGCGGCATATTGTTCCGCCGGCAGCAATGGCTCGTCTGCCTCCCGGTCTTTTTTGATGCGGTACATCGCCATTACTGCATCAGCCTCCGGATCGCCGCACAAGCCTGCTCGTCCCATTGCCGCAACTGCAGCAATGGCTGAATACCAAAGCTCTGCCAATCTTCCTCCCGGCTGCGGTTATAAGCGATAAAGCCGATACCGGCGGCGGCCGCGGCTTGCGCGTCGATCATGGCGTCGCCAATCATCAGAGTCGCGGCCAAAGGGATAGCGGGATACTGATCTCTAATGAGAATGATACCCTCAGGCGCGGGTTTTAAACATGGTACGCTATCGCGGCCTAAGGCCAGACTGAGATATGGAGCCAGCCCCAGCCGCATCAGGTTCGCGCCGATAGCGGCGTCGGCATTATTCGTCAGCACCACCAGCTCGGCAAAATCTTGCAGCTCGGCGAGTGCAGCCAAGGCGCCCGGCTCCAGCGCCGCCCGTTCCAGCCCCGCCGCCTCGATCTCCGCGACCCTGGCCCAGATAGCCTCCTCCAGCCCCGGGTCATAGTCGGGCGAGCGGGTAAAATCAAGGATGCTTTGCGCCACCGAGCTTTGGATATAGCGCGAAAGGCCGCGTTCACGCAGCAGGGCCCCGACCTCTTGATGCATACGGGAAAAATCGATCCGCGATTGCAGCAGCGTATTATCCATATCAAAAATCAGTAGTTTATCTTTCATCACGCTCTCCTGCGGCACGCGACTGATAAAGCCTCCTCTACCCCAGCTCGTCCAGGGTCTTAGCAAAGGCCGGCAGACAATGATCTCGGAACCAGGCAACCTCCGGCAATGCGTAGAATTGCTCTAAAGCCTGAGCGATACTGCTTTGCGCCTCGACGAATTCCCGATTACCTGCCGTGCCTTCTTCGAGACATTTGATATAAGCGGCCAGCTTATCCGCTGCCTTGACCAGATGATATTCCGCGGTGCTTTCATCGGGGAAAAGCAAGGGACGGTAGGCTGTTGTCAATTCCTGCGGCAGCATAGACAGCAGCTTGCCGCGGGCGATATTCTCAATCTGCCCATAGGAAATTTTGATCTCCGGGTTATAGTATTTCACCGGCGTCGGCAGATCGCCGATCACCACCTCGCCCGCATCATGATAAAGCGCCAAAAGCGCAAGGCGGCCGGGATCATAGTTACCGCCAAAGTAAGTATTGGCGATCTGCCCCAAGGCATGAGCGATCACCGCCACCTGATGGCTATGTTCAGCGATATTCTCATCCCGAGTATTGCGCATGAGGCTCCATCTTTTGATCAGCTTCATCCGCGAAAGATAAGCGAAAAAATTGCTGCTCATCATTAACGCCCCCAGTCGGCATGCTATACATAATAGTAGAATTATATGCCGAAACTTGTCCGCTGTCAACTCGACGATAGCGAGCAAGACGCGGGGAACTGGTCTTGTGCTTTTTCCTCAACAGAAAACTCCGCCCGCAAAAAGAAGGCATTAAGCTCCTTTTTTGCCGCCATACAAAAAGCCAAGCCTCCAGCCGCTTAGCTGTTGGCTTGACTCCAAATCATTTCCCGGTCTGCTATGCCCGGCTAATGCACATAAACGCGGGCA
>JAAYYR010000213.1 GCA_012515255.1 Clostridia bacterium
AAGAAAAAGTGCTTGACAAAAATCGTCCAGCCGGAAGTCCCTGCCCGTAGTAATAAGTAGTGATAGATGAGTGGCAATAATCAGTAAACCGCAGGTCGAGATTGAGTCGGCCTGCGGGATTTTTTTGCCTGTTGTCGCGGCGCCTCTCCCCTGCGCTTTGCTCTGCCCGGGAAGCTGCCTCTTCGGGCGGCCGCAGGCGGCTGCCGGCGCGTCCCTGCTCTTTGCTCTGCCCAAGCCGGAGAGCTTTCGCTTGCTTTGCCGCAACAGCTGCCGCCCGCCCCCGCCTCCATAGGCCCGCGTCATATTCACATTGCCTGATGATACAACGCAGGCCGATAATTATATACCGGCCTGCGGCTCTTTTATGATCTCCCCCAGCAGGACAACAAGAGGAGTTGCCCCTGTTTCCATATACGCCTTCCCACTTTCGCACTGAGCCTGTTGCAATTGCTCAATTGCCGTTGTTAGCGCATTAAAAAGGGCAAAATACATCTGCCGATAATCCGTCATGTTTCCCCTCCCTCGCATCATTCTAGGACTATCCGTCCAATCTGTCAATAGTCCATATCGTCCTTGGCTATAATGAATCCGGTGGTGAGAGAGATGAAACTGAGAATTCGCGATCTGCGTGAAGACCATGATCTAAGCCAAAAGCAGGTCGCCGAGCATTTGCGCTGCGATCAATCGCTGTACTCAAAATATGAGCGCGGCGAGCGCGAGGTACCGCTGCAAATCATGGTCAAGCTGGCGGTTTTTTATAAAACCAGTATTGATTATCTTGTTGGCTTGACCAATGAGCAAAAGCCTTATCCCCGCGGCAAATAAAAGCCCGCTCGAGCGCTTGCCCGTGACAAGCAAAATTGCTTAACAGATGCGAAGCCCCTAGGGGCGGCGGCTGCCCTTGGAAAATCAAAAGTGACTCAATGCCCGCAGCCCGGACTTTTATCTGCCTTATTGCATTACCCTGCCGATGCTGTTATGATAGAACAAGCTGGATCAATATAATAAATCAATATCGGCGATGGAGTTCGCCCTAACCGCTTAAAGCTAATGACTCCTACGGCAATCAAATGATTGCCCGTAGGAGTTTTTTTGTCACGACAATATAGCGGATAAAGGAGAAAACATAGAACAATATTATCTGATTGCGGCATTGTGGTTGGGGTTGGCGGTAATTTCCGCCATTATCGCCTATCATCTGCATATTCCGGTTTCCCTGATTGAAATATGCCTTGGCGTGGCTATCGCCGCGATAGCCGGCTGGCTGGGAAAAGCCGACTTATTAGGGGTTGATCTTCCTTGGCTGAAGTTCCTTGGCTCGGCCGGGGCCATTGTTTTAACATTTTTAGCAGGCGCCGAGCTTGATCCCTTGGTAATGCGGAGCAAAATTAAAGAAGTTTTAGTGATCGGCGGCATCGGCTTTAGCGCACCTTTTATCGGCTGCGCCCTGATCGCATATTTCCTGTTGCATTGGACGGCACAAGCTTGCCTGCTCTCCGGTATCGCCTTAGCCACCACCTCGGTCGCCGTGGTCTATACCGTGCTTCTGGCGACAGGACTCAATCAGACCGCTTACGGCAAAGGCGTTTTGGGCGCCTGCTTTATCAATGACATGATCGCAGTCATCGTGCTCGGCCTGCTTTTTTCGCCCTTCGGCTACAAGACCTTAATATTCATCATCGCTGCCGCAGCCGTGTTAATTTTTCTCCCCCTTTATACCAAACATTTAACGCGGGTTTATGCCAATCACTCCGCGGCGATACGCACCAAATGGTTGCTATTTATCCTTTTTGGCCTGGCCTGCCTGGCGGCATGGGCCGGTAGCGAGCCGGTGCTTCCCGCTTATTTGGTTGGAGCGATGTTGGCAGGCAGCGCGGCCAAAGACAGCGATTGGATCAGGCGGCTACGTACTTTAACGATCGGCTTTTTAACACCCTTCTACTTTCTAAGAGCCGGAATGCTGGTTTCCCTGCCCGCATTGGCAGTAGCGCCGCTCGCCTTTTTTCTGCTGCTCGGCGGCAAATTTCTTACGAAAATCCTTGCCCTTTGCCCATTGATCGGCATCTTCCGTAGCGGCCGCAAAGAAAAATGGTATCAGACCCTGATGATGTCAACCGGCTTGACCTTTGGCACAATCTCCGCTTTATATGGATTAAACAACGGCATCGTCAGCCAAGCGCAGTATTCATATATTGTGGCGGCGATAATCGCCAGCGCGGTTATACCAACATTTGTCGCCGGCTTTGTTTTTTTGCCCAAGCGCCTCTTGCCAGGGGATGCGTCGCATCTGCAGGTGGCGGAAGAAGATATCATCGAGGAAGGCTAAGCCATGGGCCGCCGCTAATGTCGCGGCCAAACAGTGTCCTGCCCGCCCGCCTGCCTGCCTGCCTACCCGCCTGCCCGCCTGCGCCAAATGACCGGCCCCACTCCCCCGCTCTTTACTCCGCCATAAGCCGGAAGTCTTTCTCCTGCTGCAGCGCAAATAGCTATGCCCGGCTCTACCAATACCGAGGGAGACCCGCGTCAAAAAGCAAGCTTCTTTTATTGCCTGGTACGATGCCGATTCCTTCCGGGATATCGCCTCGCTTACCCTTGCACACAAAAAACCGGAATCTGATTTCAGATTCCGGTTTTTCTTGAAGGCTGATTTGCTTATTCGCCGCTGAAGCCCTTTTCTTTAAGGATAACCACGGCTTTTTCTTTATTCGGCGGAGCGACAAGAATGATCGGCCCGGTGCAGCCCATGCCGCTTTCAGCATAAATGCCGGCAGCCCACAGGACTTTGACCGCGTCTTCCAGCTCCATAATTTCCACGCCGGAAATATCGGCGGTAACGACTTCCTTAGGCGGCATTTTTACTTCCTCCGCCGCGGCAGTCGGTTTGGCCGCTGCTTTGCGGGCATTGATGATATCGTTTAGGCCGGCTTTCTTAGCGGCCGCGAACTCATCGGCGGCAACCTTGCGATAATTGCCGCGCACTAATTCCCCGCCAAATTCCAAAGCGCCGGCAATTACCGCCGAGCCGGAAGCGCGGGAGACGATCAACACCAGCGGTTCATAGCCTTCGCCGATGCCGGGGCCATAACCCCAGCCCAGAGACTCATAGCTGCCGCCTGTATTAAAGGCGGAAAGCATTTTCATCATCAGATTGCCAGTCAGGGAATCCATGACCATGACGTCGGCAGCACCGGTCAGCACATCGTTGCCGCGCATGACGCAGCCGCCGTCGGCCCGCTCCGAGCTGGCAAAATGAATATCATAGCCATGCTCCTGCAAGCTCTTTAAGGCAGCCTCGGTTTGACGAGCGCCGTCGATATTGGCAATACCGACTGTGGGATTCTGAACGCCGCAAGCCTTGGCGCTAATGATGCCATAGATAGCGTTCTTGACCATGGCTTCTACGCGATCCGTGGCGGAGGTACCGGTAGTGGTGGCTAGATACATGGCCTTACCACGCCCAGGCGTCACAACGCGGCCCACGGTGGCGACGCCGATCGGGAAAGGATAATGCATTGTTACCGCGCCGTCCACTTCGCCGTTTGCCACCATTTTTTCCATCGTGGCATGGCATTCCTCTTCCGTAGCGACTTTTACGCAATTGACCCGGTCATCCTGCAGGGTGCCGATGAACGTAACATCAACGCCGCGTGATTGCGCCAAGACGGCTCCAGTCAGAGCATTAGCCTCGCCATGCTCGCTGCCCATGGCAGTGATGGCGATTTTCGGCCGTCCTATGGCTTCGCCGGTTTCCAGCGTACGCGCAATATCCAGGAATGTACGGGCAATAATGTTTTCAATATTGCCGGCCATTATTTTTCCTCCTGTCCCATTAATGACATCGCGAAATCTTTCATTGCCTGTGCGATCAGCTTCTTCACTTCGGCCTCGCCTACTGCGGATGCGCCGGAATCGCCCGAATTGGCCTGAATGACAAATGATACGCCGTCAAAAAGATTGGTCATACGGCCGAGGAAAAGGCTGCCTTTACCGATGATCATGGCTGTTTTGACTTTTCCTGCGAGGATTTCTTCACGGCAGAAGCCGATATAGGGAACGCCGGAGGGGATATGGCCCTGGGTCGGCGCCCAGCCTACCATACCGCGCTCGGCGGGGAAGGTCGCAAGAGCCGGTTTTTCCATTTCACCGCGGGTGACGGCCAAAGCGCCGATCATTTTGTAATTGGCGAGCGGCACATCGCCGGCGCCGGCGGGCTTGGTAAGATCAGGATTCTGCATTTCAGCCGCGTATTTGTCAATATCGGTGATCTTCAAGCCGTTCTGCTCCAGCGCATTGGAAACGAGAGCCGAGGTTACAGCCTGAGGCGAGGAACCGGAACCGACGGTATGGCGGCCGACGATATTGAGGTTAATTTCGGGGTTGACGCCATCATTGGCGACGACCAATACGGCAAAACCGCCGAGCACGTCTTCGAGGGTCGGCATGCCTTTCTTGATATGATCTTTGCTGTTCATGCCGAGCTTGGCGGTGGCGCCGCCCGCGGTTACGGCTACGCAGTCATAAGCGCCGGATTTGACCAGGGCTGCCGCAGTGATCATGGCATGGGCAGGAGCGGCGCAGAAACCGCGCACGTCCTCGCCGGTGGCATTGCTCAGGCCGGCGATCTCAGCCGCCGCTTTGGCGAAGTTGCCGCCGCCGCGCTGATTAACGTCGCCGCAGGCTTCCTCGGAGCAATCGATGACATATTGAATTTCAGAAGCGTCGATACCGGCGTTCTGCACCAAATGCCGCAGGGCCAGCACGCTGCCTGCCTTGGAAACTAGGTTCTCATGGATGACATGCGCCGAGAGGTTGATATCGATATCATGGGCGCGTTTGACAGCGCCGATCAGTTTGCCATTAAAATACAGACCTTCGCTATGCTCTTTTTCAACCAGCTTAGCAATATCCGCAGCGTCATGGCCTTCCTTAACGCGGGCGGCCATCTCGGGGGTCACTGCAGGGCCGGCGGCAAATTTATCCTTGGTGGCGGCGACAAAATCTTTATCCAGCAGCACCAGGTCGAAAACATCACAGATTTGCATCAGAAGAATAAATTCGTCTTCAGGCATAATTTCGCCGAATTTGCCTTCGCGCTTGGCGTCGATTTTTTTATCATACCAGGGCTGCTCAATCTTGCCCAGTTCGGCTGGAGTCATATTACCGATATAAGTTTGGTTGGGGGCATAAGCCAGCACGTCATCATAGCTGCGGATACTGGCGGGTAATTTTTTCAAGAACTCGGAATCCGGAGCAACTATGCGTTCCGTGGCAGGAGTAGACCCGTTATGGATAATCATATCGGGCGTATGCATCAGAACATAGCTGGCTGCCTTAATCACACTATTCATTCTTATTCCTCCGTTTTTTTTGGTCTATAATGTATATACTAGAATCTATAACCGCGTCCCGGGCGCTGGAACTTCGGCGCCGGCGCGTAGATCCGCTACATGGCTAAAAAGTACGGTGAAGCGGTGAATGTCCCACCGCTTCACCCCAGTCCAAACTAAAACTTGCTATGCTGACTGCGAATATTCTGCATTTCGGCAGCAATACTGTCAACATCCATAACCATTTCCATCATGCCGACCTGTTCTTCATACAGATCAGAGGGAATTTCGTCTTTTATTTCAGCTTCGCAAATGTGATACACCCTGAGTCCCAACGAGACTCCTGCTAATGGACCAGCATAGGTGGGATCGCCAGCGGTAACGGTTTCAGCGGAAAGGCCTGCGGATTCACCCTCGGAAGAACCGAGAATGACCAGCATGTTTTCAGCACCGTTCTGCTCAGTAAGTTCAAGAATCCTCTTCTGGCTTTCCAGGTCCATAGCGCCTGCGGCTGTTCAGACAAAGCATTCAGTTGAAGAATAGACAACGTCGGCACCAGCCGCTTTGACGCAATCTTCAATAGCGGGGCCCGGAACTCCGTCTCTGTCGCCAATGACGATGGTTTTTTTACCACTAATCAGGCTCATGTTTTATCCTCCTCCCAATAATATTTTATACAAAACCTTAAGCAAGGCTGTATAAACGATAGAACTTACACGTAGTACTTCTTGATCATCGCCTCAATGTTCTCACGCGTGGCGTCTTCTTTGATCAGTTCTTCGACTTTGGCCCCATTTTGATAAACAGCGATGGTGGGCAGGCCGAGGATTTTCTGGCTGATGGCCAGACGGCGGGCGGCAGTGGTATTAAAAGAAGTGAATTTGATCTTGTCGCCATATTTTTCCGCCATCTCATGGATAAAAGGCATCAAAGCGGCGCAAGGAACGCAGCCGTCGCCATAATAGTCGACAAGGGCTGTACCCTGAAATTGTAGAATTTCAGCCTCGAAGTTTTCTTTACCTAAATCCAGCATCTTTGTGTCCCCCTAATTTTTATTCTACGCCTTCGATGTATTTCCCGGCCTGAACGGCAGCGATAGCACCATCGGCGGCGGCAGTAACGACTTGTCGCAAGCTCTTTTTCCTGATATCGCCGGCGGCATAAACGCCGGGGATATTGGTTTTCATATTCTCGTCGGTGATAATATAGCCGTCTTCCATGTCTACCAGGCCTTCAGCCACTCCGGCCTGCGGCTGATAGCCGATAAAAACGAAAACGCCAAAAGTACCGTCTTCTTCAGGGGCCAGGATCTCGGTCTCTACGCCGGTTTTGACGTTCTTGACCACAAAGCTCTCAAGAATGCCGTCGCCTTTCAGTTCCATGGGAATGGTATCCCATAAAAAGGCTACCTTGGGGTTGGCAAAGGCCTTTTCCTGGATGGATTTGACGGCGCGCAGCTCATCGCGGCGATGGACGATCGTGACTTTGCGAGCAAATTTGGTCAGATACAGAGCCTCTTCAACAGCAGCGTCGCCGCCGCCGACCACATAGACTTCCATATCTTCAAAGAAAGCCGCGTCGCAGGTGGCGCAGTAGGAAACGCCCTTGCCGACCAGTTCTTTTTCACCGGGGCAGCCGATAGGCCGCGGGGAAGCGCCATTGGCGAGGATCAAAGTTTTAGTCAGGTATTCTCCGTTTTTGCCGACAATTTTCTTTACTTCGCCATCCAGCTCCAGCTTAACAATCGTATCAAAAACCTTTTGCGCGCCGAATCTTTCGGCCTGTTTTTCCATGCGCTCAATCAGGGTCGAGCCACTATCGCCATGAACTTGACCGGGATAGTTTTCAATTTCAGAGGTAATAACGATTTGGCCGCCGATCTTTTCTTTCTCGATCATCAGCGTATCAAGACGGGCGCGGCCGGCGTAGCTTGCGGCAGACAGGCCGGCAGGGCCGGCGCCGATAACAATA
>JAAYYR010000214.1 GCA_012515255.1 Clostridia bacterium
GCTGGAGTCTAAGCAGGAGCCGGAAATCATCAAAATAGTTTTCAATGAGGACGCGCCGATAGATGAGGAGGGGATCAAACAAGCCATTGCCAAGGCCAAGGCCGAGGCCGAGGCTAAACGCGCGGCACAGGCCCTGTTTAGCGAGGAAAATGCGCTGACCCCGGAACCTGCCGCTATGGAAGAGCCGGTCGGCCCGGCAACCGCGGTGATGCAGGAATTGCCCGGGCCCGCTCCAATGGCGGCACCGGAAATACCCGCGCAGCCTTCAGGCAGAAGAATCAGGCGCGGTCACGGCCTGCCTCAATTGGCTGTTGAAACGCAAAACAATGACTTTGAATTATCCGAGCTTAATTTCAATATAAATATCAAGATTCCTTAATTTATGTGCTGCCGCAAAAATCACTTTGATAAAAAACACGGTTTTGGTTAAAAATATCCTCCGAGATCAATTGCGGAGGATATTTTTTTATGCAAACTTGGGCATTTCTCGCCATAGCCGCCGTCGCGGGCATTTTAATGGCGGCGCAGGGCTCGCTAAACAGCGCCCTCTCCAAAATCGTCGGCACACTGGAGGGCAATTTCGTCGTACATGCCGTTGGTTTATTGGTCGTGGTATCGCTGCTGTTTATCTTGGGCTTGGGCAAAGGCGATCTGCATGAGCTGGATAAAGCTCCCTGGTATCTCTACCTTGGCGGCTTGATTAATGTGGCGATTCTTTATGGAGTAATGTTTTCCATCGCTAAAACGAGCGCCGGCGCCGCGACGACGGCGATTATCACCGGCCAGCTTGCTATGGCGCTGCTGATCGACCAATTCGGTCTTTTTGGCCTGGAGAAAGTCCAGATGACCTGGTGCCGCGGTTTAGGGTTGGCGATGATGGCGGTGGCGGCAAAATTGCTTTTAAATAAATAATCTTTGAATAAAAAACTGAGATATTTCTGCGGATGATGCTAAACCACTTGACAAAATGGCGATTATTTTGCATAATAAACAAGCGGCGTTTTTTCTGGCGGTGTAGCTCAGCGGTTAGAGCACTCGGCTCATACCCGGGGTGTCGCTGGTTCAATTCCAGCCACCGCTACCATTTGGCGCGTTGGAGAAGGGGCTTAACTCACCAGCCTTTCACGCTGGCATTCAGGGGTTCGAATCCCCTACGCGTCACCATACTTCGTTCTTTGGGACGTTGTACTTATCGCCATAGGGGGCGGACCCGAGTCCTGCCCCTGGTTTTGTTTTTACGGAGGAGAACAATGGCGCAAGAAGCAGGCAACTGCATACATTGCGGGCTGACAAAAGACGGGAAAACAGGGCTTTTGTCTCAATGCCGCCTTGTGCTTCCTCTTACGATAAATAGGTTCATCTTTATGCGGCCGGACCTCGCCTAAGCGGGGCGTCCGGTCTTTCAGTATCCAAAGCGCAGCCTTTGACCGGCGGTTTGTTCGCCGTTGCGCCATAGCATATGCTGCGTCTGCTATGCCCGCTATGCGGATCATTAAAGCAGGCCCTGGTATATCTATATGCAAAAGGAAGAATAGAAAGGAAGAATTAAGATGAACATCACTCAATATTTTGAGCCGACTATAGAATGCGCTTCTCGTGAACTGCTGGCCGCCATCCAAAGCGATGCTTTGAGCAGGCTGGTTAAGGCCAATTATGAGCATGTGCCGCTGATGCGGGACAAGATGCGGGAGGCGGGGCTGGAGCCGGGCGATATCCGCACGATCGAGGATTTGCCCAAGCTTCCGTTCACGGTCAAAACTGATTTGCGCGATACATATCCTTTCGGTATGTTCGCGGTGCCGCCGCGTGATTTGGTGCGCATCCATGCCAGCTCCGGCACGACAGGCAAGCAGACAGTGGTCGGCTACACCGCAGAGGACGTACATAACTGGTCGCGCGGCGTAGCGCGGGCTTTGATCGCGGCGGGCGCGACCCGCGACGATATGATTCATATCTCCTATGGCTACGGCTTGTTCACCGGCGGTCTAGGCCTGCATTACGGCGCGGAGATGATCCATGCCATCGCTGTGCCGGTCAGCTCCGGCAATACGAAGCGTCAGGTGCAGATACTGCAGGATTACGGCACTGATTTCATTTGCTGCACGCCCTCCTATGCCTTGTTGATCGGCGAAACCATACAAGAGATGGGCATCGACCCGCATGAGCTGAAGCTGCGCGCCGGCATTTTTGGCGCCGAGCCTTGGAGCGAAAATATGCGCAAAGAGATTGAGCGTCTGCTCGGCCTGCGCGCCTTTGATATTTACGGCCTTTCCGAGATTGCCGGCCCCGGCGTTTCCTCTGAATGCGCGATGCAAAACGGCCTCCATGTCAGCGAGGACATGTTCTATCCGGAGATCATCGATCCCCATACCCTGGAAGTGCTGCC
>JAAYYR010000215.1 GCA_012515255.1 Clostridia bacterium
GAGATGATCGCGGAGCATAATTTGACGCGGATTCTTGAGGCCTTTCGTGCTGAGCGCGTTTCCACGCAATGCTTCTGCGCCACCACCGGTTACGGCTATAATGACATGGGCCGCGATAAACTGGAGCAACTGTATGCGCGGATTTTTGCCACGGAGTCGGCTTTATTGCGCCAGCAGATAGTCTCCGGCAGCCATGCCATTGCTTTAGCCGTCGCAGGCAATCTGCTGCCCGGCGATGAACTGCTGTTGCTGGGCAGACCCTATGATACGCTGCAGACCGTGATCGGCATGAATCATCCGGCCCCGGGCAGCCTTAGCGAATCAGGCGTCCGCTGGCGGGTGCATGAGCCGGACTTTGCGGCGCCTGACATTGCGGCTCTTACCGCTGATTTGCGCCCCGAGACCAAGATGGTACTAATTCAGCGCTCTCGCGGCTATAGCAGCCGCCGTTCTTTGCCCGTGGCGCTGATCGGCGAATTAAGCGCTGCCATAAAAGCGGCGCGGCCGGATATTATCGTCTTCACCGATAATTGTTATGGCGAGATGGTGGAGGAGCAAGAACCAAGTGAGCTAGGCGTTGATTTATTGGCAGGCTCCCTGATCAAGAATTTAGGCGCCGGTATCGCGCCGGGCGGCGGCTATATCGCGGGCAAGGCGGAATATGTGGAGCGGGCCGCGGTGCGGCTCACTATACCGGGGGCAGGCAAAGAGCTGGGCGCTTCATTAATCGATAACCGCCTTTTTTATCAGTCGCTGCTGCTCGCGCCGCAGATTGTTTTGGAGGCGGTATTAGGGGCGGTCTTTATTGCCGCGCTGATGCAAGGACTTGGCTTTGCGGTTGACCCCGCGCCTTTTGAGCGCCGCGCCGATATTGTGCAGACGATCGCCATGGGCAATGCCCAAAGGCTGCAGGCTTTTGTGCGCGGCATCCAAAAGTATTCGCCTGTGGACAGCTTTGTTACACCGGAGCCCTGGCCGATGCCGGGCTATGATCATGATATCATCATGGCGAGCGGCAGCTTTATCGCCGGTTCCTCGATCGAACTTTCCGCCGATGCGCCTTTGCGCGAGCCGTACCTCGCATTTATCCAAGGCGGACTTTCCCGTTATCATGTAATAGACGCTGTAACCCTCACCGTAGCTGATATGCGCGCCGATGGACTGTTTTAGCCGGCTTGCCACTAAAACCCGGCGATCTTTTTGCGAATATGTCTTTATTTTAGAGGATTAATGCAGCTGACCAAGAACTATAATTAAGTATACCTATTATAGCGGTGATTTTCATTCGTGAGATGAATCATTCTCTTATCGCAGTACTAATTGAATAGCTGAAGAACCACACTCAGGGCACTCTGAGACAGATCAGAGCGGCGCGGATTTTTTTTATCTTTTATAGGCCATACGTTTTAAATATATAATTAATCGAGGAGGATGGAGACAATGACAGTAAAAGTAGCCATCAATGGTTTTGGTCGCATCGGCCGTACTTTTTTCCGTCAGGCGTTTGGTGATCCCCGACTAGAGATTGTAGCAATCAATATTACGCGGGAAAGCAGAATCTTTGCTCATCTGCTTAAGTATGACTCGACATTTGGCAAATATGAGCGCGAGGTTTCCTATGATGACGAGCATCTAATCGTAGACGGCCAAAAAATCCGGCTGTTTTCCAACCGCGACC
Organism: Clostridia bacterium; assembly: GCA_012515255.1. Classification (GTDB taxonomy): domain Bacteria; phylum Bacillota; class Dehalobacteriia; order UBA4068; family UBA4068; genus HGM13862. The sequence continues at coordinate 1,679 of JAAYYR010000215.1, forward strand.
CGGCAGCCTTGCCCTGGGGTGAATTAGGGATCGATATCGTCATCGAATCGACCGGCGCTTTCACCACGGCGGAAAAGGCGGGCGCGCATCTGCGGGCCGGAGCCAAACGGGTCGTGCTTTCGGCGCCCGGCAAAGGCGGCGGCGATATGCCCACCCTAGTTTATGGCGTTAACCATGAGCAATTCGACCCGAAGCGGCATCCGATAGTCTCCAATGCTTCTTGCACCACCAATGCCCTGGCGCCCACAGCCATGGTATTGGATCAGGCCTTTGGCATCGAATGCGGTATGATGTCCACAGTTCATGCCTACACGAATGATCAATCCATTCTTGATAAATCGCATAAAGATTTACGGCGCGCCCGCACGGCCGGGGCTTCCATTATCCCTACCACTACCGGCGCCGCGACCGCCCTCTCTTTGGTGCTGCCGCAGTTAAAAGGTAAACTAGATGGCTTTGCCATGCGCGTTCCCACGCAGGATGTTTCTATTGTCGACCTGACGGTGCAGCTGGCCCGCCCGGTCACTAAGGAGGAGGTCAATGCCGCTTATAAGGCTGCCTCTGAGGGCAAGCTGCGCGGCATTATGGGCTATAGTGAAGAACCGCTCGTTTCCATCGATTATGTCGGCGACACTCACAGCGCGGTGCTCGACGCTCTTTCCACTATGGTAATCAATGGCAATATGGTTAAAATTATCGCCTGGTACGATAATGAATATGGCTATTCCAGCCGCCTCAAAGACCTAATCTTATATATGGGGGAACGATCTTAATGCCTTATCTTAACAAAAAAGGTATTACTGATGTTGAAGTATCAGGGAAAAAAGTCCTGGTACGGGCTGATTTTAATGTACCAATGAAGGCGGGTAATATCAAGGACGATACAAGGATTACCGAGACGCTGCCGACGATCCGTTATTTATTGGATCACGGAGCAGCGGTAATCCTTATTTCCCATCTTGGCAGACCCAAGGGACAAGTCAAGCCGGACTTATCCATGGCTCCGGTTGCGGTGCGGTTGGCGGAGGTTTTAGGGCAGCCGGTGACATTTATCAATGACTGCATCGGCAAAAAGGTCTGCCAGGCGGCGGCCGCTTTGAAATGCGGCGAAGTATTGCTTTTGGAAAATCTGCGTTTTTACGCGGCGGAAGAAAAAAATTCCCCTGATTTCGCAAAAGACTTAGCGTCTTTTGCCGACCTGTTTGTCAACGACGCTTTCGGCGCTTCGCACAGGGCGCATGCCTCTACCGTTGGCGTCAACAAGTACTTACCTTCCGTATGCGGCTTTTTGATTGAAAAAGAAATCACGCGTCTGGGCGAGGTGATCACCGATCCTCGCCGCCCTTATATTGCGGTGATCGGCGGCGCTAAAGTATCAAACAAAATCCTTGATATCGAAAATATTATCGCCAAGGTTGACAAAATGATTATCGGCGGCGGTATGGGCAATACTTTTCTGGCTGCGGCCGGTCATGATATGCAATCCTCCCTGGTCGAGGTAGACCGGCTGGAATGGGCGAGCGAATTTCTAGCCGTGGAATCGCATCGGCATAAACTCTTGCTGCCGGTGGATTTAGTGGCATCAGCCGCCTTTGCCGCCGACGCCGAACACCGAGTTTGCGGGCTTGATTGCGTACCAGAGGGCTGGCAGGCTTTGGATATCGGCCCCAAAAGCGTGGATTTATTTGTCGCAGCCGTCAGCGGGGCCGGTACTATTTTCTGGAACGGGCCTTTGGGCGCTTTTGAGATGGACGCTTTTGCCGACGGCACCATGGCTATGGCGGAGGCCGTTGCCAATGCGGACGCAACCACGATCATTGGCGGCGGCGATTCCATTGCCGCTGTGCATAAAGCGGGTGTCGCGGAGCGCATCGACCATATCAGCACCGGCGGCGGCGCCTCACTGGAATTCCTGGCTGGAAAAATGCTCCCCGGCATCTCCGCTCTGCCGGATAAAACAGCCTAGCAGTTTGCGTTAACGAGCGGCTTTGTCAAGAAAGAAAGGGATAGATATGAAAACTGGCGTACGACGACGCGTCTTTGCCGCCAACTGGAAAATGAACCTTTCCTATCAGGAAGCGGAAGGTTTTATCCGGGATATGAGGGCGGCAAAACTGCCGCCTCAAGCTGATGTGCTGATCTTCCCGCCGGCGCTTTACTTGATGCGCCTGGCCGAGCTGGCCGAAGGCAGTACGATCGGCGTTGGTGCGCAGAATATTTACTGGGAACGCTCCGGGGCTTTTACAGGCGAGATTTCCGCGCCGATGATCCATGCCGTTGACGCCGGTTTTGTGATTTGCGGCCACTCGGAACGCCGTCATATCTTCGGCGAAAGCGCGGAGATGGTAGCGCGTAAGGCCCGCGCGGCAC
>JAAYYR010000216.1 GCA_012515255.1 Clostridia bacterium
AAGGCTAAATTTCCCAGGCAAAATCAATAATGGGAACAGATTGACTGACTGCGCCCACTTTTGTCTCGCTTTTATGCAAATATGTGCAGAGGCATGCTTTTAAGCAAAACCGCTGCACATATGGCCCAAAAATACATATACATGGTATGCCCGATTGGAATCGAACCAACGCACCCGGCTCCGGAGGCCGGTGCTCTATCCACTGAGCTACGGGCACCTGATTTGCTTAACTATTTTACCGTAAATTATTGATGAAGTCAAATGCATATTAAGAAAATAATTAACCTGTTTAATTAGCGGCTGTTTACTTTACATGTTTTTTTCGGTAAAATATAAGCACAAAATATATGGGCAGGAAAGATATGGCGGCAACATATGTAGTAATTGATCTGGAAACTACCGGCCTGGATAAGTGCCGGGATAAAATCATCGAGGTGGCCGCGGTCAAAGTAGGACGGGGCTTGATCAACGATCAATTTTCCTCGCTGATTACAATCGAAGATAAATTAAGCGCGGAAATCACCATGCTGACCGGCATCACCAATGAAATGTTGGTCGGTCAGCCGACTATTACGGAAATCGTGCCGGCTTTGGCCGAATTCATCGGCGACGCGGTAATCGTCGCCCATAATGCCGAGTTCGACCGCGGCTTTTTGAACCGGGTCTGGCCGGATGAACGCCAATGGCTGGATACCGTGACGCTGGCGCAAATCGTCTATCCCTGCGAGCCCTCTTTTGCCCTGGCTTGGCTAACCCGCAGCCTAGGCATTGAGAACCGGGATGCACACCGCGCTTTATCGGACGCTTTAGCGACGGCGGAATTGCTGATCCGCATGGAAAAAGATTTAGCTGCACAGCCCGCCCGCGTCAAAGCGGAGCTGATGGCTTTAGCGGAAAGCGATGCCGGCCCCCTGGCTGATCTGATTCGCAGGCGCAGCGGCGACCTGCGGCAGCCTGTCGCAGGCGGTAAAGCATTAGCCAATAAGGTCGCAACGCCGCCGCAGCGGGAGATCAAAGAAGGCTATCAGCTTGATATCGATGTTTTGCGGCAATATTTAGGACCGGATTCCGCCTACCGGGAGCGTTTAGCAGATTTCGAGGATCGGCCGCAGCAATTATTGCTGGCGCAAGAAGTTGGTAAAACTTTAAACGCAGGCGGCTGTTTACTGGCTGAGGCCGGTACCGGTACCGGTAAATCGCTGGCTTATTTGCTGCCGGCCGCGCTGTTTGCCAAAGGCAGCGGACAGCAGATCGCAGTCTCCACTCATACCCGCAACTTGCAAGAACAATTGATGCACAAAGACGTACCCATGCTGACGCGGTTACTGGACATGCCTATCAATGCCGAGGTACTGAAGGGGAGAGGTAATTATCTTTGCAATCGCCTTTATAAGTATTTCAGCGCCGAACCGGGCAATGATTTGCGTCATTTTCTGATGCGCGTCGCGGTTTGGCGGGGCATGAGTGACAGCGGCGATAGCGGCGAAATGTCGCTGAACGCTTATTCGCGCAGGCTTTGGCAAAGGTTGGCCGCCAGCAAAGAAAATTGCGCGCCGTTTTGCCCTTACCGGCAAAGCAATAACTGTTATGTGCAAAAAGCGCGCCAAAAAGCGGCGGAGGCAGATATTCTTATCCTCAATCATTATTTATTGATTGCCAATGCCGCTCATGAAAGCGGTTTTCTGCCGGAACTGCCTTATCTTATTATTGATGAAGCCCAGCATCTGGAGGGCGCTACAGAAGACCAACTAACAACTTCTATAGATTTTTTTGATGTGCTCAATTTCGCCGCCCTTTACAAGCGCAAGGAAAAAGGCCGGGAGATCGGCGTTATCTCCACGATCACCAGATCGCAGGGGAATATTTTTGCTCTGGACGGCAGCGAGCAGATCGCTATGCTGACCGAAAAGCTTGATTTGCAGACCGATGCGATAGTCGCGGCTGCGGAAAAATTCTATGGCGCGCTGGATGGTTTCTTCCATGAGGAGATGCTGCGGGAGGACTTTCTCCCGGCACGGCTGCGTATTTTGGCGCATCACCGCCTACATAGCGATTGGCCGCTGATTTTGCAGCTGGCGGAAGAGTTGGCCAATAGCCTCTCCCTGTTGGCGGCCACAAGTTTTCAGATCCTGGATCTGGCCCGCGCCGGTCTGATCGACGGAGACAAACA
>JAAYYR010000217.1 GCA_012515255.1 Clostridia bacterium
AAAACGGCCGTATCCACAAATATTCAGGCAGCCGGGAAAATCCGGCCAAAGCTTTGCAATTTGTGATGGTGCTGCGCAAATGGTTGGAAGGCGCGCGGATCAAAAACATCTTGGCGACGCCTAATGAGCGCATTGCCACGCTTTATCTCGCCGCCCGTAATGAGCTGGGCGATCCGATAGACTTGCGTCTGATTATCGAAATCATGGGCAAGCATAGCAATATTATTTTAGTGGATGCGCAGGGCATGATCTTGGATGGCATCCGCCGCTATGGCAGCCAACTTTCCCGCTACCGCGAAGTTCTGCCCGGACGAATTTACCTGCCGCCGCCGCCGATCAATAAGCTGCCTTTCCTGCCCCCGGATGAAGAAGCTTTGGCGTCTGCTCTTTACTCGGCGTCGGCAACTGTGCTGGAGCAAGCGCTTAAGCAAAAAATTTCCGGTGTTTCACCCCTACTGGCGCAAAATATTCCTCTGCTGGCAGGGCTTATGCCGCAATTGTCGGTCGAAACCATGGGCAGCCATGAAATCCGTTTGATCTACCAGCAGCTGCAAATGATCAGCGATAAACTAAGAAACTCAACCTATCAGCCCCTAATCACGATTAAAGGAAAGCAATATCTTGATTTTTACGCTTTTCCCCTCCCCTCTTTCCTTGGCCGCGGCACCATCACTTTTCCGACAATGAATGAAGCTGTCGACGCATTTTACAGCCAGCTAGAACTGCGACAGGAATTTGAGCGGCGGCGCAATGGCCTGGCTAAATCATTAAGGCAGCACCGGCAGCGCCTGCAGAAGAAAATAGAATTAGAGGAAGCGGAGCTGGCGCATTGTGAGGCGGCCTCAGCTTACCGTGAAGCCGCCGACCTGTTGGCGGCCAATATATATTTCCTACAAAAAGGACAAACCAGTGTTGAATTACCTTCGTTTGAAGACGAACAAAAAAAAATCATAATCCACCTTGCCCCGGCCAAAACGATTCAGGAAAACATTCAAAATTATTACCGGCGCTATGGAAAAGCAAAAAATGCCCGGCGGCTGATCGAAGATCAATTGAAAATCAACCGTGAACAGCTCGCATACCTTTTTTCGATAGAGCAATCCATGGAGGATAGCGAATCAGCAAATGAGCTTGCTGTTATCGAAAAAGAAGCGGAAGCGGCAGGATTTTTTCAACGCCGCGCAGTTATCGGTCGGCCGCGCGAAGCCACCACCGATCAAATGCAACTACAACCGCGGCGCTATCTCTCCCAGGACGGCTTCATCATCCAAATCGGCCGAAATAACAGACAAAATGAACGTTTGAGCTTAAAGCTGGCGGCGGATGATGACATCTGGCTGCATGTGCAAAAGATGCCCGGCAGCCACGTCGTCATCAGCAGCGACGGGCGTGAGGTGCCGGAGCGCACAATCATCGAAGCGGCCACTTACGCCGCTTGGTTCAGCAAGGCGCGTGGCAGCGGCAAAACAGCCGTTGACTATACACGTGCGGCTAATCTGAAAAAGCCATCCGGCACGCCGCCTGGATATGTGACCTATACAGATCAAAAGACCGTATATGTGGAGCCAAAAGAGCCTGGCGAGGAAAGCCTGCAAGCTGAACCACAGCAATCACCATAACGCAATGCCGGTCAAGCCTGGTCGGATGGCCGGGTATCCGGCAGAACCGTTAGCCATGCCGCAGCGAGAATTATAATAACGGTCGGTAGCGTAAAGGCGCTAAGACGCCATCTGCCGGACACGGTGAGCGGCATGGCTGACAATAGGAGGATACGCCATGAACATTGAGGAAAGATTTATACAATATGTGAAGTTTGACACCCAGTCAGCTGAGGATACCGGGCGCTGTCCCAGTACGGAAAAACAATGGCAACTGGCGCGTTTCCTCGAGCAGGAGTTACGGCATATCGGCGCCGCTAATGTGCAAGTCAGCGAACAGGCTTATGTCTACGCCACTATCCCCGCCACCACGGATAAGAATTTGCCGGTTCTGGGCTTGATCGCCCATATGGATACCTCACCTGCCGCGAGCGGCGCCGGCGTCAGTCCGGTAATTACCCGCAATTATGCCGGGGGCGACGTCTTGCTCAATGAGGCAAAGCAAATCTATTTTCCGGCCGGCCTCTACCCGGAAATCAATGATTATTTAGGAGAGGACATCATCTTTACCGACGGCACGACCCTGCTCGGCGCAGACGACAAGGCCGGGATCGCCGAGATC
>JAAYYR010000218.1 GCA_012515255.1 Clostridia bacterium
GGGTATGCTCGTCAGCGATCTTGATCGAGAAACTCTCTTCCAGAGCCATGATCAGCTCCACCATATCCAGCGAATCCGCGCCCAAATCCTCATTGATTTTCGCTTCCGGCTGTACAATTTCCGCATCGCATTGCAAGGCCTCGACGATGATATCTTTGATCTGCTCAAAAGTGGCCATATCTATTTCTCCCTTCAAAAAATACTTAAGCATTTTTATTAAAATTCTTTAACTAATTTTATCAGCTTTTCGCCGGTTGTCAAGAGGAAATTAGCCGGCGCCGCGTATTGGCGTTAATGCGGCCCTGCTGGGTAAAAAGCCTCAGCCCTGCCGCTAAGCAAAAAACAGGCTAAAAAAACGCTGATTTTAAGATAAAATAGCGGCAGTAAAAGCGGGGAGCGGCAGCGGTCGATAAGACCGGCGGCAGCCCGCCTTGCCATGCCGAAACAGCCCCGGCGGATATATTGATCTCACGGTTATCGGCGATCAAGGCCGGGGCGAATCGGTTGCCATGCTTGCCTGACCTGCGTTTAGCTGCTACGATCAAGGGCATAAACCCAAAAGCCATCCGCTTATAAGCGGATGGCCTTGACGATCGATTATTATCCGGCCCAAGCCGGGCTGGCACAGCTTACCAGGGCTGCATAGCGCCGCCCTCTTCCGCGGGGCGGCAATTCCTGGCGAACAGGTTTAAGCAGCCCTTAGCCTCCTTTAAAGGCGGGCATACCCATTCCGCCCGCCGCCGGGCCAATTCCTGCTCGGAAACGGAAAGCGTGGCTTCGCCGCCAACTGTATCCAGAATGATCTCATCACCATCCTCGACCAGGGCGATCAGCCCGCCGTCATAGGCTTCCGGCGATACATGGCCGACAATATTGCCAAAATTAAAACCGGAAAAACGGGCGTCCGTGATCAGGCCCACGCTATTATGCAGGCCCAGCCCGATCAAGGCGTCGATGCTCAGCATCAGCTCCTTCATGCCGGGCGCGCCCTTGCAGCCTTCATAGCGGATGACGATCACATCGCCCGGCGCGATTTTGCCGCTGATTATGGCGTCAAAGGCCGGCCGGTCGCCGTCAAACACCTGGGCCGGCCCCTTGATATATTTGGCGCTTTCCGGAACAGCGGTCGGCCGGACTATGGCCCCCTGGGGCGCGATATTGCCATACATGATGCGCAGTCCCGGCTGATTGAACAGCGGCTTGTCCAGCGAATGGATCACCTGGTTCGGCTGCGCCGTGATCGTCCCTAAATATTCGCGCAGGCTGTTCCCGGTGATCAGCGGCGTATCCAGATGCAGCTTTTGCTCCAGCATTTTCAATACCTGGGGCACGCCGCCCGCATAATGGAAATCCACCACCGTATACGGGCCGGAGGGAATTACCGCATTGATGCAGGGAATCTCAGCCGCGTATTTGTCAAAATCAGCCAGGCTGAGCGGTATGCCCAGCTCATAGGCGATGCTCAGGATATGCAGCACCGCATTGGTCGACCCCGCCACCGCCAGATCGAACATGATCGCGTTTTCCAGCGCCTCTCTGGTGATCAGCCGCGAAGGCCTGCGGCCGGATTTCACCAGCTCCACCGCGAATTTGCCTGCCTGCCGCGCTGAGCGCAGCTTGCGGTTATCGCTGGCCGGGATGGTGGAGGTTCCCGGCAAGACC
>JAAYYR010000003.1 GCA_012515255.1 Clostridia bacterium
GGAAATGAAATCCACCGGCGAGGTGCTGGGTATCGGCCGCACCTTAGAGGAAGCCATGTACAAGGCGCTGCTCTCCGCCGGCTATAAGCTGGCTGATCATGGCGGCCTGCTCGTCACGGTGCAGGATCGCGATAAGCCGGAAGTAGTGGCCACGGCACGCCGCTTCTATAGGCTGGGCTTCAAACTGTACGCCACCGCCGGCACGGCCCGGCTGTTAAACCGCCGCGGCATTAAAACCGCCTCTGTCGGCAAGCTGCATGAAGGCCGCCGCGATATACTTGACCTGCTGGAAAGCGGCAAAATCAATTATGTCATCTCCACGTCCAGCTCCGGGCAACTGCCGCAAAAAGACAGCGTCGATATGCGGCGCAAGGCGGTCACATCCCGTATCGCCTGCCTCACCAGCATCGACACCGCCAATGTGCTGGCCGACGTCATTGAGAGCCGCTACAGCGAAAACAATATGGAATTAATCGATATCGCCCGCCTGCCCAGCGCCAAGCAAAGCCTGCGCTTCATTAAAATGCGCGGCAGCGGCAGCGACGATATTTACTTTGACTGCTTTGACCAAAACATCGAATCGCCGGAATCCTTGGCCGTGCGCCTCACCAGCCGCAGCCATGGCATTGGCGGCGACTGCATCGTGCTCATCGGCCCCTCCGCGCATGCCGACGCCGCCATGCGCATCTTTCACGCCGACGGCAGCCCTGAGGAAGTGGGCGGCAATGCTTTGCGCTGCGTCGCCAAATACCTCTATGAGAGCGGCCGCGTAGCGAAAACGCATATCAGCATCGAAAGCGGCGGCCGCGTGCGCGACACTGAATTATTCGTGCTGGACGACAAGGTTTTCTCCGTCACCGTCGATATGGGACAGCCGGATTTCCGCGCCGCCTCAGTGCCGGTACGGCGGGCCGGCCCAGTGATCGACCAGCCCTTTTCCACCGGCGGCCATGATTTTCGCATCACCTGCCTATCGCTGGGCAATCCGCAATGCGTTGTCTTTGTCCCGGATGTGGATGCTATCGAGATTGGCCTGCTTGGCCCTTTGTTGGCTAATAACTCGATTTTTCCCCAGCGCGCCCATATCTCCTTTGCCACGCTCGTAGATTTTAGCACTATCCGCATGCGGATATGGGAGCGCGGCATCGGCGAGACCCTGGCGAGCGGCGACGGCGCCTGCGCCGTGGTGGCCGCTGCCGTCGAGCAGGGCCTCTCCCCTTTCGACCAGGATATATTGGTACGGCAAAAAGGCGGCGATCTAATCGTGCGGCGCAATCAAAGCGGCGTGCTGCTGACCGGCGACGCCATCACCGACTTTGAGGGCATGATCGAGCTGTAAACCAGTACCGCGCTCAAACAAAAACCCCGGGCCTCTTAACCCGGGGTTTTTATATTTCCCGCCCCATGAGAGAATAGTCAGGTCGGAATCATTAAATCGGCCTGGTTTTGTTTTTATACCGCCCGGCAAATAGCCGCCGGCAATAAACTATGAGCATGCGGCAAAATCTTTGTGCTAAATTAAGGGCCGGAGCAATACAATAATCCGTCGCCCA
>JAAYYR010000219.1 GCA_012515255.1 Clostridia bacterium
ATTGGGGCGCCACATTGCAGGATATGACCGACACCGCTTTTATCCTGGCGATGAAAGAGACTGCCGAATATCATGAAGAACTGCTGGAATCTATTATTAAAAGACTGCTCGACCTGTCCAAGGAGCATAAGAAATCCGTGATGGCCGGCCGCACGCATCAGATGCATGCCGTACCGATTACTTTCGGCCAGAAATGCGCCGTCTATGCCGACGAGCTGTCCCGTTCCCTGGTTCGCCTGCGCGAAGACAAAGAAAGAATCCTCAAGCTGCAGTTCGCCGGCGCCGCCGGTCACCTTGCTTCTTTGTATATCGATAATTGGGACGGACAGGCCGTCCACAATCGTATGGCAGAATTGCTTGGTCTCACCCCGTCCGTCGCCCCCTGGCATAATGCCCGCGACAATATGGCCGAATGGGCCTGCCTCTTGAACACCATGTGCGGCAGCATCTCCCGCATGTGCGCCGACCTCAAACTGATGCATAAGCAGGAAGTCGGCGAGATCGAGGAAGATTTCCCGCGCGGCCGCCTGGGCAGCTCCACCATGCCGCATAAGCGCAATCCTGATAACTATGAAACCGTTATGGGTATGGCTTGGGTCGTCAATGCTATGGAAGGCGTGGCCTGGAACTGCATGCAGGTCAATGGCGAACGCGATACCTCGACCATGATGGCCGACTGGTATTACACCCCCTGCATCAACATCACCGCCAGCTTCTGCTTGGAATGCTTCTTCTGGCTGGTCGACACCATCCATGTTTATCCTGAGAAGATGAAACAGAATCTCGCGGTCAACCGCGGCGCCCTCAATGCGGAAACGATGATGATCGAGCTTGGTCATAAAATCGGCCGCATGGACGCTCATGAAGTGGTCTATGAAGCCGCTATGGATTCCTTTGAGCAGAAACGCGAACTGGCCGACATTTTGGTCGCCGACCCACGCGTCAACTCTGTCTTCTCCGAAAAAGAGATCCGCGCCATCATGGATCCCCTGCATTATATCGGCCGCGCCGACGAGATCGTCGACCAGGTCAATGCCCAGGTCGGCGCCCTTCTCAAAAAATAATTGGCTTATACAACTGCCGCAAACAGACGCCGTATTACGGCGTCTGTTTTTTTATCTTATGCCTATGTCCGCCTCATCCCCAAGCGGCTTCCGCCGATGCCGAGCGCGGCGGATATTTGCGGTATAGCGCTAATAAATAGGTAGCTACCGAGTCATGCCTAGGACGCATCGCCCCTTCGCCCTGCCGCCAAGACTGATGCCTCTGGCAGATTCCCCTGTTTCTCATTTGCGCTGCGGCATGTTATAATAAAACTATACGCTAAGTCATGCTCAAACCGAGGTTAAGATGTTTATTGCCGATTTGCATATCCATTCCCGTTTTTCCCGCGCCACCAGCCCGACCTGCGAGCCGGTGCGGCTTGATTACTGGGCGCGGCGCAAAGGCCTGCAGTTGATCGCCAGCGGCGATTTCACGCATGAGGCCTACCGCGAAGAGCTGCGCGATAAACTGCAGCCGGAAGGCAATGGTTTTTACTTGCTGCGCGAGGAGCAGCGTATTGCCGACGCCGGCTTGGCCGGGGAGGAATCGCCGCCCCGCTTCATCATCTCCGGCGAGATCAGCTCCATCTATAAGCATAATGGCCGGGTGCGCAAAATCCATAATGTAATCTTATTGCCCAGCATAGAGGCTGCGGCGGCTGTTTCGCAAAAGCTCGTCGCCCTAGGCTGCAATCTGCGCGCCGACGGCAGACCGATCATCGGCCTGCCCGCCCGCGATTTGCTGGAGCTGACGCTTGACGCCTGCGCTGAGGCTATCTTTATCCCCGCCCATATCTGGACGCCGCATTTTTCCCTTTTCGGCGCTTATTCCGGCTATGACAGCCTGGAGGAATGCTTCGGCGACCTCTCGGGCGAAATCCATGCCTTGGAAACAGGACTTTCCTCCGACCCGGGCATGAACCGCCGCCTGTCTCAGCTTGATAACTATGCCCTGATTTCCAATTCCGACGCCCATTCGCCGGGCAATCTGGCGCGCGAAGCCACTCTTTTTGACTGTGAGCTTTCCTATGCCGCACTGTACCGGGCTTTGCAGACCAGCGGCAATCCAGGGCTGCACGGCACCATAGAGTTCTTCCCCGAAGAAGGCAAATACCACTGGGACGGCCATCGTAATTGCCATTATTCCTGCGCGCCCACGCAAACAAAAGCGCAAAAAGGCCTTTGCCCGGTCTGCGGCGGCCGCCTGATTGTCGGGGTGCTGCATCGGGTGGAAGAGCTGGCCGACCGCGAAGAAGATCAAGCTGTGCAGCCGCGGCCCTATCAGCGGCTGATACCGCTGCCGGAGGTGATTGCCGCTTGTCTGCAGATGAGGCCGGCGGCAAAAAAAGTACAGCGGATCTATGAGAAGATGTTGCTTGATTTAGGCCCGGAGCTGCGCATATTACGCGAAATAAAACTTAGCGAGATCGAAGCTACCGCCTCGCCGCTGATCGCCGCAGGAATTAGCCGGCTGCGCGAGGGGCGCGTACAGCTTGCTCCCGGCTTTGACGGTGAATACGGCAAGATCAGCCTTTTTACGCCGGAGGAGTTGGACGAGCTAAGCGGCCAGACTACACTGTTCGCTAACTGCGGCTACGCGGAGAAAGACGCGGCCGTCGCCGCGGATAGCCCTGCCTTGGCTGCGGACGGCATGACGAATACGGCTAATGCCGCCGCCATGGCCGAGCAGTCTTATCCCTATGGTCTGAACCAGCCGCAATGGCAGGCTGTGTCAGCCACGGAGCGGGAAGTAGCGGTAGTGGCCGGGCCGGGCAGCGGCAAGACGCGCACCCTGATCTGCCGCATCATCCAACTGCTGGAGCAAGGCGTCGCGCCTGAGCGCATCATGGCGGTCACGTTCACGCATAAGGCTGCGGGTGAATTGCAGGGAAGGCTGGCAGCACATTTTCCGGGCAGCCCATTACCGCACGCGCTCAAGGTCGGCACCTTCCATGCCCTAGCTTGGCAATTATTACGCCAAAGCGGAATGGAGCTGACGCTGATCGACGAATACTGCGCGCGGCTTTTAGCCGCGGAAGCGATTGAGGAGCAAGGCCTGAGTCTCAGCCCCGCTTCCTTCCTCAAAAAATTCTCCCGGATCAAAAATCACTTTGTGAAGCCGCTATCCTCTGCCGCGGGGCCGGAAGGCGAAGTCGCCGCGCCGGCGGAAGCGGAGCTGGAAATTCCGCAAAGACTGATTGATCGCTATCAGGGTAAGCTGGCGGAATACCAAGCCGCGGATTATGATGATCTGCTGCTGCGCGCCTATGAGCTGGCGGAGCAACAGCCGGATTTGCTCTCCGGCGTTCATCTGCTTGTGGATGAATTCCAGGATATCAACCCGCTGCAATTGCGTCTGGTCGAAGCCTGGGGAGATAAGGCCGCCTCATTATTTGTCATCGGCGATCCCAACCAATCAATCTACGGCTTTCGCGGCGCTGACGCAGCCTGCTTCCAGCGCTTTCTCGCCCTCCATCCCCGGGCGCGGCGCATCACCCTTGATGAAAACTACCGCTCCGCGGCGCAAATCCTCGCCTGCGCCCAACCCTTGCTTGGGGCGACGCAAGCCCGGCTGCGGGCCAGGCGCCAAAGCCCTGTGCCGGTGCGGCTGATCGAAGCGCAAGACGCGCTCGGCGAGGGCATCGCCATCGCCAATGAGATCGACCGGCTGATTGGCGGCGTTGATATGGTGCGGGCGCATCGCGGCAAGGCCGGAGCCGCGCCGCGCGATCTGCGCGGCCTCTCTGAAATCGCCGTCCTTTACCGCACTCATGCCCAGGCGGAGCAAATCGGCCATTGCCTGAGCGTGGCCGGCATCCCCTATACCGTGGCCGGCCGCGAGAATTTTCTCTCTGATGAGCAATTACGCCTATGTCTTTCTTTTTTCCGCGCCCTGCTCGATGACGGCGATCAATTATCGCGCCGCCTGGCAGTTCGCGGGCTGGGCGAAGAGCAATACCGGCGCCTGGCCGCGGAATTCACGCCTCGTGTGCGCAAAGAAAAAACAGCGGCCCTGGTCGAGCGCTGGATGGAAATCAATTATCTTGACGGACATCCGGCACTGGAGAAGCTCCGGCAGGCCGGTCTCGTTTGTCCCTCGCTCCCCGAACTGCTGCGCAGGCTGCTCTCCGGCCAGGAGGGCGATCTGAGCCGCAGCGGCGGCCGGGATTATGCGCCGGAGGCGGTATCGCTGATGACGCTGCATGGCGCGAAGGGGCTGGAGTTCCCGGTCGTATTGATCGCAGGGCTGAAAGAGGGGCTGATCCCCTTGCGGGCGCCAGGCTTAGGCAGCGATCCCGAGGAAGAAAAACGCCTGCTCTATGTGGGCATGACCCGTGCCGAAGATGAGCTGATCCTTCTCTCCAGGCCCGAGCGCTCCTCTTTGCTTTCGCTGATTCCCCAGAATTTGCTCAAGATTGAGCAGGCGCGACCGCGCTTGCGCGCCCGGCAGCTAAGCCTGTTTGACGCGGAGGGCAAAGAAGAAAATACCAGACTTAAATAAGGGCTGTTCTCCAACATCTAACCCAAAATAAAACCGGGCCTGGGCCCGGTTTTTATTTTGCCGTAAATCTTAGTCTAAGCCGGCGACCAGTAACGGTAATAAAGCTGCGCCTCGCTGATAACCCCCTCTTGATCCAGCAGATAGACCGTATTTTCGCCCTCGGCGCCAATCCAGTTGATGATAAAGCCGCGCCCTTGCTGCGTATTGACGCCCAGCAGGACATTAAACCAGGCGGGGTCCGCCACGCCGCCGTCATCCACACGCCAGGCGCTGTTGCTGGCCAATACAGCAGGATAATCATAAAAATCCAGGCTGTCGTCGGTTTTGATCACGATACTGAATAACAAATTAGCGCCGTCCGGCTCAAAAAGCACAAATAATACCTCAGTGCCGTCCTCGAATGAAGCCAGGGTAGCCGCGCTTTGCACGCCCCGTTGTTTTTGCTCCGCGATCCGCACTTTCTCATCCGTGGTCAAACCCACAGTTTCCACCCGCTTGAGCAGGCTGTCCGGCAGCCCGTCAGAGGCGGTGCACAGCAAATACGTTTGATTGGCCACTGCCGCGCCGGAATTAACCCCATAGAGATAACCGGGCATATTTGCAAAATTATCCGCGGTTTCGCGATTGCTATTTTGCTCATTTTCGAGCTGCCTTCCCAGATAGCCGATTGCCAATTGCTCGCCGCCATTGATCGCCAGATCAAAATCATCGATGGTGGCGGCATCGCCGCTGGGCTGGGCGATTAGCAGCTGGTCCCCGTCCTGATTAGCAATAGCGAAAGCAAAATTCACATCGGTTAATGCGCCGATCGCCGTAATTTCCTGCGGCGGCGTATTTTCCTCATCCCCCGGCTGATCAGGCCCTGGGGGCGCGGATTGCGCGCAGGCCGTCAGCAGTCCCGTCACTAAAAACAAACTGATCACCAGCAATAGCCAACCATGTACACGCCATTTCATATTATTTCCCTCCCCTGTTTGCCCCGGCTGCAGCGCCTATTGCGGCCGGGTCTTTGTTAAAGCATAGCCTTGCCTAGAATCGCCGCTTAAAAGATAATCATAAGTATAGCCGAATTGCCGCGGCGTAAGCGGCTGTGCAATAGCTGCCCGCGCATCGTCGGCGAGGATTACGCTGACCTTGATCTCAAGACTGCTCAAATCGGCGTCAGCCGGGAAATCACTACGCCAAAAATCCTGGCTAATGCTCTCCCCCGCGGCGAACGGCGAGCCGTCGGCATTGATAACGCCGCAGCCGCCACGCTGCTCACCCTGCAGATAATAAGCCATATGCAGTCCGTATATCTCATCAGCGGCCTCGTTGACCACTCGCAGCACGAAACTATCGCTTGTGGCGATATTGCCATTTTCTTCTTTGGCGGCGCAGCCGGTCACGGCGAGCATAAACGCCATCATAAGGGCAAAAATCACGCTCTTGTGCATCAGTTTTGCCTCCCCCCGTACGGCGCGTTTTGAGATTTTCACCGCTGCCGCGCCTATATCCTGCCCCAGGCGTCTGAAGTTTATCTGATTCTTGCCGCCTGATTTAAGCCGCGCCCACAATATCTATGGTCGCGCTATTCCGTCCAGGCTGCGAGTGTTTAGCCGGGTGAATTGCGGCGCCCTTTTTTGCTTTGGCAATACGGCAGGGGCCGCCGGGGATTCTGCCGATGATAAGCGAGGCATTCCGCACATTGGCCGAAGCGGGGGCAATTCTTCTTTTTGCACGGGCAATGATCGCTGCCGCTTTCCAACATCCTGCTCGCCCCTCTACGCTTCCTTCCGGCCTTGCATGACCAGCCGTCGTATTTCTTCCTCGTCCGCCGCCTTGTCATAATCGCCCACTAGTTTGCCCGGGTAATGGTAAATGATACCGGCGCGCTCGTTGCGGGCCAGCCATTCGTTCATCTGCTCCTCGCCGAATTCGTCCAGCATGCGGGCGAAGGCGCGTACCCGTAATTTCGCCAGCATCCCATCGTCGCAGGGAAAATCCGGGCATAGCCAGCAACCGGCCCAATCCTGCTTTTTGCCGCATTGATATGGCCGGCACCA
>JAAYYR010000220.1 GCA_012515255.1 Clostridia bacterium
GCATTCCCTTGTAAAGGCATATGTGTATCTCCTTTTCGCTATTTTCCCCAACCCTTACCGCGGCATGACCGCCGCAAAGCCTTAGCTTAGCCGCGGCTAATCTTCTCCGGCTCCTCCACCGGCCCCTCGTCCACCAATGTGATGCTCTTGATTTTCTGTTCTGTGCGCGGCCGATCGCGCCCGTCGGTCGGCACGGCGGCTATCTCATCCACTACCTCCATGCCCTGCGTCACCCACCCGAAGGCCGCGTATTGGCCGTCGAGGAAAAAGCCGTCCTCATGCATAATAAAAAACTGGCTGCCGGCGCTGTCCTGATGAGAGGCGCGAGCCATGGAAATGACGCCGCGGCGATGATGCAGCGGATTGGCGACGCCATTGCCGGAAAACTCGCCGCGGATATAATAGCCCGGGCCGCCGCTACCGCTGCCCTCGGGGCAGCCGCCTTGTATCATAAAACCCTTGATTACGCGGTGAAAGATCAGGCCGTCATAATAACCCCGGTTCGCCAGATAAAGAAAATTCTTCACCGTATTGGGAGCCGAATCCGGGGCTAGCTCCAGTTCAATCTTTCTGCCGTCTTCCATTTCAATGATAAGCATAGTTTTCTCCTTAAGCAAAATTAAAGTATAAAATCAAGACAATGATATTCCAGGTCATATGCGCGATAATATTGAGCCAGATATTACGGTAGCGGTCATAGAGCCAGGCAAATCCCAATCCGCCGGCGAACAGTGGCAAAAATGTCCAGAAATTGACATGAATCAGGGCAAACATAGCGGCGGAGAAGGCGATAGCAGCTCTGCGCCCCATGGCCTGCCTAAGCGGCGGGTAAATGAAGGCGCGGAAATAAATTTCCTCCGCCACCGGCGCCAGAGTGGTAAAAAACACGAGCAGCATGATCAGCTCGAACTGATTGCCTGCCATTGTCAGCAGCGCAATCGCTGTCTGCGACTGGTCGATCCGGCCCGGGAAAAAAAGATTGATCAGCACAGCCACAGCCACATTGATCAAATAAAACGCTATACCGGCAGGTATGGCCAGCCGAAAGACCTGCCCGGCTGAAAAGCGGCGGAAACCCATTACCTCCGGCGGCTGCTTATAAATAACGCTGACAAGCAGCAGCGGCAGGATGATGAAACAGCCGTCCTGCAGCAGCAGGCTGATCATATTCACCCCTACCTGGTTCGCGCTATGGCTGTAAAGCATAAAAGGCAAGGCAGAGACTACAATCGCTATGGGCAGCACAATAAAGGCCTGCCAGATACGCCAAGCCGGGGCCGGTTCGGGGGCAGGCACGCTTGGCTCGGGCTGATTACTTTTTAGCTTTTCATGCACATGAAAATCGTCGTCCCGCTTTTCCATGCTCACCATCATATCATATTTTACGGCGGCTGACCAGCCGCAATTCATGGCGGCCGGCGCATTTTTGCCGCCTGACACAGGTATAAAATGCGTGACATATGGTATGATTTATATTATGATAAAATCAATATCGGTAGACGGCGCCAGCACGACGCGGGCAAGCCTGTTTTCAGGCTCAATGCAGCGGGCATAATGCAACTGCTACTCTAAAAAGCGAGGCGGGTAAAATGCAAAAAAGGACTATCACTTTTGCGGCTATTGTCATGACGGCTATAATTATGACTTTATGCGCGGCTTGCGGCAATACAACGCCGCCGCAGGAGCCGCAAACGCCGGAATTAAGCGGTGAAACCAAAACTTATATCTACCAGGACCTGGAATTCGAGGTATCCAATATTCAATCCGAGAGAACAGAAGCCGGGATCGACGACGCCGGCAATGAGCGGACATATACGGTAATCACCTATTATCCGGGGGCGCGGCTCAGCATCATCCGGGCCGGTATGAGCGACCCGGCCTATAGCGCGGACGGCCTGCCGCATCCGCAATGGGGCGTTTTGCTTGAGCCGGATGAGCGGATTAAGATTACGGACGATATGGAAACGCTGGATATTACCGCAGATATGGCCGGGATCTACCATCTGGAATCCAGCATGTATGTGTTCCGTTTTGAGCCTTATGCGGAATAAATAGCCAAATTGATCAGGGTACGCGGCAATACGCCGGCCTGATCGCGAAAAACACCGCCCCTGCCCGCCCCTGCCCGCCCGGGCGGCCATAACGCCGCAGCCTGGATGGCGGCAAAGATATGCCCACGCAAAAAGCCCCCTGGTGCAGGGGGCTTTTTCTTATGGCGTTTATGGCCGTCTCGCTTATTCTTTTTCGCGGCTGGCCTGACGCAGGCGCTCTGTCCGACCGAGAATCTTTTTGCGCAGGCGCAGGCTGAGCGGCGTCACTTCCAGCAGCTCATCGTCAGCCATAAATTCCAGGCATTGCTCAAGCGATAATTCCAGGGGCGACACTAAGCGCAGCGCCTCGTCAGCACCTGAGGCGCGCATATTGGTCATCTGCTTTTTCTTGCACACATTGACCGAGATATCACCGCGTTTGGGGCTGACGCCGACGATCATCCCCTCATAAACCTTTGTGCCGGGCTTAATGAACAGCCTGCCGCGCTCC
>JAAYYR010000221.1 GCA_012515255.1 Clostridia bacterium
GCTCATTGGTTGGCTACGGCGGTTTGCAAGGGCTGGGACTAAAGCGCCAACTGCTGGATCTGGAAAAAGCAGCCGGCCGCTAATTTCTTGCCGCCGGCAAACGTAGCAATAAGCCAACTCAACCCCGCCCGCCAAGGCGGGGTTTTTGCTGCCTGCCATCTGCTACAGGCCGGCAAAGCACCTAACGCGCCACAGCAGTAAGCTCCACGCAGGCAAGCCCTGACCGCGCCTATAAACCATCTCGTAGCTACCGGGCCGTCATCCGCATATAGGCCCCGCCCAATACAATAGGACGAACGCTTTCCGCGTGCGGGCAAAGCATTGGTCATAGGCGCTTGGTGCTCCCGTATCATGACTGGTTCAGTTCTGAGCTAAAACAAAACCGCGCTTGCCGTCTGCGGCAAACACGGTTGAACAGGCATTTTTGTAGCGGGATAGCCTAAGAATTTTTCATAATGATCCGCTCCATGGCGTCCGCCACATGCTCGCAAGCATCGCAGCATTTTTCCAGGCGGGTAAAGGTGGAGGCCCAGGCGTAGACGGTCATCGGTTCGGCGCAATTGGCATAGAGATTGCGGTTGCCCTCAATATAAATGCGGTCGCAGTCCTCCTCCAGCCGATTGACCTCGATAATGCGTGAATTAATGGAGCGCGATTTTTTGAAATTGTGGAACTCGCGCATTGCTTCGCGTAAAGCGCGGCAGCATTTTTCGATAATGGCGCACATTTGTTTAGCCTCGTCCGGCACATGCTGAATATTATACATATACATCCGCAGCAAAACGTCTTCCACGCAATCCGTGACTTCGTCCAGCTCCTGCCCCATACGGATAATATCCTCCCGTTCAATCGGCGTGATGAATTCGCGCGCCAAATGCTTCTGCATCTCATGATATTCCATATCCGCCGCATGCTCGATGGTATGCATTTCGCGTACTTTTACCGATAATTCATGCGGGTCAAAATTATCCAGGGTATGTGTCAACAGCTCCGCAGCCCGGCAGGAAAAATCAACCATACGCACAAAGGAATCAAAATAATTAAAATTTTTACTTTTTCTAACCATAGGGATTATCCTTTCTTCACATTATGCAATGCAAAATTCGCTAAAATATGGCCATAAACAGCTTGGCCATCAAATAACCGATTAAGCCGCAGCCGGGGAAAGTCAGCAGCCAGGCCGTGACCATCTCCAGCACAACCTGCCAGTTAACCGCAGAGAGCCTTTTTGCCGAGCCGACGCCCATGATGGCTGTGGTTTTGGTATGGGTCGTGGAAACCGGAATACCGAACATTGAGGAGGCAAACAGGCAGATCACCGCGGACAGGTCGGCTGTAAAGCCCTGATGCTTTTGCAAATGCACCATGCGCATGCCTACGGATTTGATGATGCGCATGCCACCGATTGAGGTGCCAAGAGCCATTACCACCGAGCAAAGTATCATCAGCCACAGCGGGAAAGCCACTGTCGTATCTGCCGAGCCTTGGGAAAGCATGATGCCTAAGATAAAAATACCCATGAATTTCTGCCCGTCCTGGGCGCCGTGCATAAAAGCCATGCCGCCCGCCGCCACAACCTGCGCTTTGCCGAATACTTCCTGCGAGCGCCGATAGTCCATGTTGCGGCAGACACGGTTGATGATATGAGCATTGATCCAGCCCAGGCCAAAACCGAACACAGTAGAAAGCGCCAGGCCGTAGATCACCTTGATCCACTCGGAGCCATTGATGCCGGCGATACCGCCCTGCAGGGCGATTGCAGCGCCGCTGATACCGGCGATCAGCGCATGGCTCTCACTGGTAGGTATGCCAAAAACCCAAGCGGCTGTAGCCCAGATGACGATAGCAAACATGGCGGCGGATAAAGCGACCAGCGCGTCCTGGGTATTGCCGCTGAAATCGACCATCTTATAAATAGTAGTGGCAACCTTCGCATTAAACAGCGTCATAATGGTAACGCCGAGAAAATTGCAAACGGTTGCCAGTAAAATCGATCTTCGTGGAGAGCAAGCTCTCGTGGAAACACAAGTGGCGATGGCATTGGGAGCGTCAGTCCATCCATTGACTAAAATAACGGCCAGATTAAGAATGACGATTACCAAAACTACCGGTTGGGAAAAAGTTAGCGAAAAAAATTCTGTTAGTGTAATCATCGCATAATCCTATGCCTATACTCAACTTCTTTATATTATCACAATTTCCGCGCCATTAGCAAGTAACTTTTACCCCCTTGCTTTTCGCGACATATATGATATTGTTATGTACGGGTGATGAATATGGCGCACAATGATTTGGCACTGGCGGCAAAAAAAATAGCGGTGTATCGCGGCGATATCACCAAAATGGGCGTGGACGCTATCGTCAATGCCGCCAATCCCACCTTGCTCGGCGGCGGCGGCGTAGACGGCGCGATTCACCGGGCGGCCGGCCCGGAACTGCTTATGGAATGCCGTAGTCTGCATGGCTGCGCCGTGGGCCGCGCCAAGATTACCGCAGGCTATGATCTGCCCGCCCCCTTTGTCATCCATACCGTGGGGCCGATTTGGGAGGACGGCAAGCAAAACGAGTCCCAAAAGCTGCGCGCCTGCTACCGCAACAGCCTGAAACTGGCGCTGGATTATCAGCTGACCACAGTGGCTTTTCCCGCCATTTCCACCGGCGCTTACGGCTACCCCAAAGCCGAAGCTGCGGAGATTGCCGTGGATACGGCGCTGAAATTTCTGCTCGCCCATCCGGCGCTTCATAAGATTTATTTCGTCGTTTTTGACGGGGAAACCGAAGCTCTGTACCGCGAAAGCCTGGAGCGGGCGCTAAGCATAAGCGATGAGGATAGCAAAACGCAATCGCCGTCACCAGCAAAATAAGCCCGGAGGCGCGGCCTTTGCCTTTGGCAGCGGCAGGATTTTGGCCGACCTAAGAAAATAACAAACCCCCGCCTGGCAGGCGGGGGTTTGTTCGCGCAACATGGAGCCTGCTTGGCGGAATAAGGCCGCAAAGCCCCGCTTAATCGCGCTGCCGCGGTTAATATGATTATTGCTTTCGATAACCTTGGCTCCAACTCCATGTTATACTTTATAATTACAATTTTGATACATATAAAAAGAGGGCCTAGCCCTCTTTTTATATGTATCATGATTAGTCCTCTTGCATAGGTCTATAGCCCGTTTTGCTTTAGACCGACGCGTTTTTAAAAACCCCCAGGCTGATTCGATCCAGCTTATTTTGCGCGCCGGGCATTAACTCGGCATAGCCGTAGCCGTAATTCTTGCCGTCCTTATCGAAAACCCCGACCAGCGGCCTGCATACCGGCATCGCGAATTGATCTTTAATCACCGGGATCAGATAAAAGGGGCCAAGGTTAACGCGCGGGATATCGAGCTGCCATAAAGCGGAAAAGCGCCAGTCGTCAATCTCCAGATAATCCAGGGTCTGTAAACGAAAATCGGCGATCCGCAAGGGCGCGCCTTTCTTGGGGATGAAGATGCCCTCGGAAAAATCGCCCA
>JAAYYR010000222.1 GCA_012515255.1 Clostridia bacterium
ATGCCGCCGCAGACCCCGGCCAACATTCTATTGTCGGAGCGATAAAGTTTTTTATTAGCGGCCATGCTTAATCCTCCTTTGACATCGTCTATTATAGCACGGTTCAGCCCTTTATCCCAGGCGGCGAAGCTTAAGATTTATTTAATTTTCACCATGCTTCGCTATTTTCCCTGCTTTTTTGACCAACTGTCTTTTAAAGAGACGATGCGGTTGAAGATAAGGTTCCCTTCCGTACTGTCGGGGTCTTTGACAAAATAGCCGCTGCGCAGGAATTGATAGGGGACGCCGGTCTTGGCCTGCGCTAATGAGGACTCAATTAGCGCCGTGGTTACTGTGATCAGGCTTTCCGGGTTGACATAGTCGGTGAAATCCTCGCCTTCGCCGCTTTCTTCGGGATTGCTTTTGGTAAAAAGATGGTCATAAAGCCGCAATTCAGCGTGGCGGGCGGTCAGTGCGTCCACCCACTGGATGGTGCCTTTGACCTTGCGGGAGCTGCCCTCGGTGCCGCTTTTGGTTTTCGGGTCATAGCTGCAATGCAGCTCGACGATTTGCCCGGCTTCATTTTTAATTACCTGGTCGCAGCGAATAATATAGGCATATTTCAACCGCACCTCGCCGCCGGGAATCAGACGGCGGAAGCCGGGTACCGGCTCCTCCATGAAATCGTCCCTTTCAATATAAAGCTCGCGGGAGAAAAGCAGGTCGCGGTGGCCCTGTTCTTGGTTGGTCGGGTTGTTTTCCGCCGGGAAAACTTCGACTTTGTCTTTGGGATAATTCGTGATAATAATCTTGAGCGGATCAATCACAGCCATCGCGCGTCTTGCCTTCGTATTCAGTTCCTCGCGGACGAAAAACTCCAGTTGCTCGATCTCCACCGTGGAGTTAGATTTGGCCACGCCGATGCTGGCGCAGAAATTGCGGATGGCCTGCGGCGGATAGCCGCGGCGGCGCATTCCGGCGAGCGTCGGCATACGCGGGTCGTCCCAACCGCTGACCAGGCCTTGTTCTACCAGGCGGCGCAGCTTGCGTTTGCTCATCACGGTATAGGTGAGATTAAGCCGGGCGAATTCGATTTGGCGGCTGCGGCAAGGTACATCGCAATTGATAATCACCCAGTCGTAGAGAGGGCGGTGATCCTCAAATTCCAGCGAGCACAGGGAATGGGTGATGCCCTCGATCGCGTCCTCCAGCGGATGCGCGAAGTCGTACATGGGGTAGATGCACCAGTCATCTCCCGTGCGGTGATGCGTCTCATGAAGGATGCGGTACAGCACCGGGTCGCGCATATTAAAATTAGGGGAGGCGAGGTCGATCTTGGCGCGCAGCGTCATGGCGCCGTTGCCAAATTCGCCGGCGCGCATGCGGGCGAAAAGGTCGCGGCTTTCTTCCACGGGCCGGTCGCGATAGGGGCTGGTGGCCGGGGTATTGAGATCGCCGCGGCGGTTTTTCACTTCCTCCGGCGTCAGCTCGCACACATAGGCCAAACCTTTTTCGATCAGACCCATTGCGAATTGATACATTTGCTCGAAATAATCCGAGGCGTAGAAAAAGCGGTCGCCCCAGTCATAACCGAGCCAATGAATATCTTCTTTAATGGCGTCCACATATTCCACATCTTCCTTGGCCGGGTTTGTGTCGTCCATACGCAGATTACATAATCCGCCATATTCCTCAGCGGTGCCAAAATCGATATAAATCGCCTTAGCATGGCCGATATGAAGATAGCCGTTCGGTTCGGGAGGGAAGCGGGTATGCACTTTGTCGCCGCATCTGCCGGCTGCCAGATCATCGTTGATGATGGCGTTGATAAAGTGGTTGGCGGGTAAATTGCTCAGATCACGCATCATCGTTATTGCTCCTCCATCAATGGTTTCCTAATATTTTATCTGAATTCCCAGTCATTGGCAAGGGTTTAAGCAAAGAAAGACAAAATGTTACCGGCTTCTACATACTAAATGTCACTATTGCGGCGCGCCTTGGTCTTTGCTAATGTCTTTAATATTATAATTATATACTTTCAGTGGCTTTTGTCAATGCTCCATGCGCAAGCCCCGCTTATCATTCGGCCATTTGACCTGCTTGGTTAAGGCGGCTGTCCGGCATATTTTCGCGAAAATGGCCGGGCGGACAAGGAATGACGGCAAAGTGGGCGAATATTAATAGTTTAGAATATTTTATCCATTATAGCAGATTGCGATAGCTGGTAATTCTGGTAATTGTCTGCCTGCCGGTAGGAAAAACACTCGGCATGCGGCCGCGCCGGAGCATCGGCGGCCGCGCCGCGAATTTAAAATAAGGGAGTGGAATATGTACACAAAAGAACAAATACTCAAAGATGCCGCGGAAGCTCGGGTGCGGTTTATCAGACTGCAGTTTACTGATATTCCCGGCGTCTTAAAAAATGTCTGCATCACCACGCCCCTGCTACAAAAGGCGCTGGATAATGAGCTGATGTTCGACGGCTCCTCCATCGACGGCTTTGTGCGCATCGAAGAAAGCGATATGTATTTGCATCCTGATCTTAATACCTGGTGCGTGCTGCCCTCCTGCGAGCCGGATAAAATCACGGCCCGGCTGGTTTGCGATATCTATACCGCGGAGGGAGAGCCTTTTG
>JAAYYR010000223.1 GCA_012515255.1 Clostridia bacterium
CGGAAATGGGGATAATTCAAGCCTTCCTTGACCAGCCTGCGGGCGCGCATATTGATCTTTTTACCGGAGAGCATGATCAGACCCACGCCCACCGAGGCCACGCCCAAGCCGCCAATTTGAATCAGCAGCGCCAGTATTGTGCGTCCCAGCGGGCTAAAGGCATATAGCGGGTCTACCGTGGCCAGCCCGGTAATGCACACCGCGCTCGTGGCGGTAAAAAAGGCGTCAACCGGTGATAAGTCAACGCCGCTATTTAGACAGGCGGGCAGGGATAAAAGGAAAGCGCCGAGCAGAATCACTGCCGTAAAACTGCTGGCGATATATTTGGCGGGGGTCATTTTCCTCTTTTTCATTTTACTACCTAAAAAGCGCGCTATTTATTAAGTGAAAAATAAAAAATTTCTTTGTTCATTTATATGGTTTTCAGTGCGTTAAAGCAGGTCACGCCTAAATATATTCGATCTTAACACAATTATCCGCCTATTGCAATAAACTATGTACAGGTATATAATATTTGTATAATATATACGTAAATTATTTATAAATATAAATTCAAGGTTTGGGCAGATTTTCTGTCCACTATATGGCTTAAGGGGGTAGCGGAGCCCCCCTGGGCTTAGGAGCATCGGCCATGATCCTTGAAAATAATCCCCACCTCTCACCCCGGACAAACCGCGGCATACGCCTGTTTTATTGTGCCGCAATTGTATTATGCCTGCTTTGCACGCTGATTGGCATCTTGTTTTGGCATAATATTCAGGCAAAAGCTGAGGCCGCGCTTATTTGCACCCTGGCGGAAGAAACGAATAAAAATGCGGATAACCTGAACCGGCAAATCGCCGGTGTTTTTAATACCCTTAGCGGCATCGCTAATTCCATCGCGGCCATTGACACCGAGGGGCCGATCACTCCGCCACGGCGCTTACTCAGCATTAAGTTGGATGAGGATCATCTTAGCCTTGGTTATGCGGCTTGTAACGGTTGCGCCACCCTCTATGATAATGACGGCGCAATTTGTGCTAAATTAGATATATCTCAAGCCGAGTTCTTCGGGCAGGCTCTTTTAGGCTCGCCCTGCGCGGAATATGCCGTCGCCGAACCGTATGCTGATTGCGAAACCATTTGGTTCGCCTATCCAATATGGCGCGGAAGCCAGGTACAGGGCGCTTTAATCGCCGTATACAAAACAGAGCTGTTCAAATCAATTATTGAGCAGCCCGTGTTCGATCATTTTGGCTATTTCAATTTGACGGACGCCGCCGGGCGGCTGATCTTGCGTTCCGATAGCCCCCTTATGAAGGCAAATGCGCTTACGATTTCGCAGCTGGGACAAATAGACGCTCAAGCCCTGGCGCTGATCCAAGACAATATGGCTCAGGGGCAGGGCGGCTATTATAATTTCATCGACACGGACGGCAGGCGGATGCTGGCCGCTTATCAGCCGCTGGAAACGGTTTTGGGGCCCTGGTTCATGACTTGCGCCGTGGACGCGCAATACGTCCTTTTCCGCACCACCTCCGGCAAAATCCCCAGCTTATCCCTGTTGATTGTGGCGATGCTGCTTTATATCGGCCTCTTTTTCTTCTTTGCCCAAGTCCTGCGCCGGGAGCAGATCCTGCTCGATATCCAGACCGAACGCTCCCGGATCCTGGAGGAAACAGCCAATGAGCACCTGATCGACTATAATCCGGCAACAGATACGCTGCGCTATTCATTCCGTATCCGCAATGGCCAAATTATCAATGGCGAGCTGCTGGATATCCTTAAAGAGAAAAAGTACCGCCGCATCGTCTCGCCGGAATATTGGCCGCATATTGAGGACGCGACGGAAAAAATCTGCCGGGAACCGGGTAAAATAACGCTGGAATGCTTGTCCCTGCCCTGGATGGGCGGCGATGATTATGAATGGTGCCGTCTGACCCTGGCCAGCGTCGGCGATGAAAAAGGCCGGGTGATTAGCGTCCTCGGGCGGGTCGAGAATATACAGCAATTGATGAAAGCGCGGGAAAACGCCGCCATGGATCCGATGACCGGCATACTGAACAAGGTTAGTTTGCGCAAAAAAATCAGTGATGCCTTAGAGGAGTACGGCAGCGCCAATACAGCCACCTTGATGATAGACCTGGATAATTTCAAGCAAATCAACGACAATTACGGCCATATGGTGGGCGATATTGTGCTGCAGCGATTAGCCCAAATCATGCAGCGGGTTTTTGCGGTGGAGGATATCCTCGGCCGCTTTGGCGGCGATGAATTCGTAGTATTCATGCAGAATATCTCACGGGAAAACGTCGAGAAAAGAGTGAGCCAATTCGAAGATATTCTCCGGCAAGATCAGCAGAACCGGCATGATTTTATCAATATACCAACGCCCAGCATCGGCATTTTCTATACTAAAGACAATGGCTTGGATGTCGATACTTTAATTATCCGGGCTGATCAAACTATGTATGAGATCAAACGCCGCGGTAAAAACGGTCATAGCTTTTGGCAGCAGCCGCAGGCAGAGTCGTCCGAGCAAGGGCAATAATCAGGGCCGCGCCAAGTATGGCGCGGCCTTAATCTATAATTCGAGGCAATCCCTTAAGCTATCGGGCTCACCCCGTTTTCTCTTTACTCCAGGCCGGGCAAACCAATATTCTTTGCCCTGCGCCGAATCAACATGGCTGCGGAAATCAGCGTCTGATTTGCCGGCAAGGACTGCATTCATCTGAGCGCGGCCCAATTTGCACCGCCGCCCCCGGCAAGACAATCTAACCTTATGCTGTTATTCCGTCGGCTCTGGGTAGGGCCGACAGCCGCCGAGGCCAACCCGGCAATTGCTAAGCTCCGTATCGCCGAACTCTACCGCCGCGGTGAAGCAGAAGGGCATTTCTACGCAAATCCTTTGGGAGATGACAAAAGAAATCCCGCCGGTTTCCTCGCAGTCCGCTTCAACATCGGAGATAATAGCATTGCCGTTGCAACGGATTTGCACCCCCGCAGACGTATCCATATAAGGAGTGACGGCAACGGGAACGCTCACCGTAGAGCGGGCAAAAGCAGTGGCATTACAGCAATCCGGATCCGGGCGGCAATCAGTGCTTTGTTTGGACATATGGAAAATTCTCCTTTCTTGGTTCATGGTACATGATATGCCGTAAGC
>JAAYYR010000224.1 GCA_012515255.1 Clostridia bacterium
GATCAGCCAGTCGCGCAGGCGGTAATTGATCACCCGTTTGCCGATGCCATGCGCCTCCATATAGTCGGCAATCTCTCTTTTGGCATCGGAGACGGTGAGGCCGTCCCAACGGCCGCTATTGACCAGCAAGCCGTCATAGCTTTCAAAGGCTTCGCTCAATTCCGCGCCATCCCAATCAGGAGGCGCCACCACGCGCACGATGCCATGGCCGTATTTTTGGGCGAAATCATAGTCGCGCTGATCATGGCCTGGTACGCCCATCACCGCGCCGGTGCCGTATTCATACAGCACATAATTCGTTGTCCAGATCGGCACTTGCTCGCCGTTCATGGGGTTGATGGCGTAAGCGCCGATAAACATGCCCTCTTTTTCCAGCTCGGAGCTGGTGCGGTCGATGACGCTGAGCTTTGCTACCTTACGGATGAATTCCTGCACCGGCTTTTGATATTCGCTGCCGCTAATCAGCTTTTGCACCAGGGGATGCTCAGGCGCCAGCACCATATAGGTAACGCCGTGGATGGTATCGACTCTGGTGGTGAATACCGGCAGCGGGTCGCCGCTGGTGGTAGTAAACTCGATCTGTACGCCTTCGGAGCGGCCGATCCAGTTTTCCTGCATGGTTTTCACCTTTTCGGGCCAGCCGGGCAGTTTGTCCAAGTCATCCAGCAGGCGTTGGGCATAGTCGGTGATCTTGAAGAACCATTGCTCAAGATCGCGCTTTTCCACCATGGATTCGCAGCGCTCGCAATGGCCGTCCACTACTTGCTCGTTCGCCAGCACTGTCTGGCAGGAGGGGCACCAGTTAACGGCGGCCTTTTTCTTATAGGCCAGGCCATGTTTATAAAACTGGGTGAATATCCACTGCGTCCATTTATAGTAGTCGGGCAGACAGGTGCCTTCCTCGCGGCTCCAATCATAGCTGATGCCGAGCGTTTTTAGTTGTTCGCGCATGCTGTCGATGTTTTCCAGCGTCCATTTCGCGGGTTCGACGCCATGCTTGATGGCGGCGTTTTCCGCCGGCAGGCCAAAGGCGTCCCAGCCCATGGGATGCAGCACATTTTTGCCCCGCATCGTCTGGTAGCGGGCCAGCACGTCGCCGATGGAATAATTGCGCACATGGCCCATATGGAGCTTACCGGAAGGATAGGGGAACATCTCCAGCAAATAATACTTTTCTTTATTGGCGTCCTCATGCACGACATGAATGCCGCTGGCATCCCATTGTTTTTGCCATTTGCCTTCGATGGCGGCAAAGTCGTATTTTCGCTCCATTGTGATTGCCTCCCTGACTGCTTGCTCAAACTGGTTGGTTGCTAGATTATGCTTAATGAAAAAGGGCTCCAACGGAGCCCTTACTGGTCATTTGGTTTCTGCCGATTAGTTTGCTCTTTGCACCTTACCGGAACGCAGGCAACGAGTGCAGGCAGTAACCTTTTTCGGGGTTCCGTCTACCACAACGCGTACCGTTTGTAGGTTTGGTTTCCATTGACGTTTATTGCGGATATGGGAATGGCTGACACTCATGCCGGAATGAGCGCTTTTGCCGCAAATTTCACATTTTGCCATCTATCTGGCACCTCCTTTAGCCGAACCTAGCGTTTTTTTATGATAATTCCATCCCGATTGGCAATGTTTAGCGGGATTTTTCTTTTTATTTTGCGCACCTGTACATTTTAGCAGAAAACAGGCATCTTGGCAAGGTTTTTTTCACAAAATTTTTCACAAACAGCCGCATCGTTAATATGATGCCATTAGAGGTGATTGCCTAATGCTGTATTACGGAGGCAATAATGTGAAAAATGAATCTCAGATCATCGCCCTGAGCGATTTATATAAAAGGCAATTATTACTGGCTATAGAAGAAAAAACAGGCTCGCCGATTGCCGATCCGACCCTGGACCTGCTGATTCTTTCTCTGATCGACAGATTGGAAACACTGGATTGGGTGCTGGGCCAAAACAGCGACGAGAGCACGGGCTGCGTCTTTGGTAATAGCCTGTCTCATTAATAATGGGATTATCAATGAGACAGTTCAACTAAATGAGCCGGAGCATCTAAGCGGCAGGGCGGCGTGGCGCCGTCCGGCCGCGAATCGCAAGTTGCCGCCCTGTGGACAGGCCTGCATGCCTGAGCGCCGCCGCCTTGATTATTGGCGGCAATTATTTTACAATGAAAGGATCGGAGGCTGTTTGCGCTTATAAGCCGGCAGTGGCGCGGCTGCCGCACAGACAGCCTTGCGGTATCTATGCGGTTGTCTGCGTCCTGCGCAGCAGAGGATCAACCGAGGTTTGAGACAGGAGATGCGAGCTTTGCGAGTTATTGATTTGAGTCATAATCTATATGAAGAGATGCCGGTTTATTCGGGCACGCCGCAGCCGCTGTTCCAGCCGGCTACGACCTTTGAGCGGGATGGTTTCCGCGAGACTTGGCTTCAGTTGGGGTCTCATACCGGCACTCATGTTGACGCGCCGGCCCATATGATACTAGGCGGCGCTTTTTTGCATGAATTGCCGGCCGCCGCTTTCGTGGGGGAGGGGCTGGTCATGGACGTCGCTGCTTTTGCGGGCGGCGAGATACCGCCCGCGCATTTTCAAGCCCGGCGCAAGCAGCTTGAGCATTGTGAATTTCTCCTGCTGCGCAGCGGTTATGACAGCCTTTGGGGCCATGATGAGTATTATCGCGGCTTCCCCTTGCTTTCCGCGGAGGCCGCCGCTTATCTCGCGGCTTTGCCGCGCTTGCGGGGTATCGGCCTTGATATGATCTCCATCGACGACGCAACAAGCGAAACTTACCCCAATCATCACATGATGCTCGGCGCGGGAAAAGTGGTGGTGGAGAATTTGACGAATTTAGGTGAATTAAGCGGCGCATCCTTCATCTTTGTGGCGCTGCCTTTGAAATTCCCTTATGCCGACGGCTCGCCGGTGCGCGCCGTTGCGATCGAGCTGCCTTAACGCGCAAGCATATAAAAAATCGCCGCCAAGGGGCGGGCATGATCTGTCAAGCAAAAATACTTGTCGCTGTAGCCGGGCTGCCGCTTAATCCAGGGCAGTAATCGTCTTGATTTTTGTACCGACATAATAGTGGGCAAGGATATCCGCATAGCTAAAACCGGCCTGCGCCATACCATTGGCGCCGTATTGGCATAGCCCCACGCCATGGCCATAGCCAAGGGTGGAAAAATAGATTTCATCGCCAATGATCAGCCAATTGAAGGCGGCGGAATTTAGTCCGAGCAGAGAGCGTATTTCGGTACCCGGATATATATGCTCGCCCACCCGCAACTGTCCAACCCGATAGCCCGCCGTATAATTTTCCGCCCGCATATGGGCAATTTGCTCCTCCGGGACGTCCAGCAGCATGGCGGCCTCGCTAAGGGGAAAACTGCGAAAGGCGCTGAAGCGCGGCGCGGCGCGGCAATACGGACAGCTTACCGAAACGAGGTAGGGATAGGCGCGGCCCCAGCAATATTCGGCGTTTTCGGTGCGGCCGCCGCAGGCCGAGCAGTAGGGAGTCTCAATCAATTGGCCTTGCCAGCATAAAACCTTTCCCTGGGTGTCAAGCACAGCCGCCTTGACCCGCGCATAGTATTTATCATAATTATCTCCCCAGCGGGATTTTAAGGCGGCCTGGTCGGCATAAGCTTGGCAATGCGCCGGATCGCAGCAGACCGCGGCGTCGCCATGCTTGGCCGCTCCCCAGGGCGGGCAGTGCGCAAGAACATAGGTGCGGGCGGCGATGGCCTGAGCCGCCAAAGCCTCCGGCTCAAAGCTGGCCGGCATCTCCGCCGCCACCACGCCGATAATGAAGCCCTCCAACTCGACCTGTTCTTGTTCCCCTTCATGGTTAATGATCGTAATATAGATGTCCGCCGCGGGTTTTTCAGCCGGCAAGGGCAGCAATTTGAGCAGAAAAACAGTAATGCCGATTAGCAAAGCCAGAGCCGCTATCAGCGCTATTGCCAGTTTGAAGTCCGGATGTAGGCGAATACGCATCGTTTTCCCCCCTCCGCCATGATATGCGGAGTAAATGCTAAGGATACCGGGCGCTTTGTACCGGCCCTTTGGCCTTCCGGTACGAATTGCAGGATAAACTGGTGCAATCTTGAATATATATGGGGTCAGAGCCTAATAATTCTTTTCTAAAGGGAGAAGATTCTTGAAAAAGATTACCATTGAGGGAGGAACACCTGTTTTTGGCGAGGTTCATATCAGCGGCGCCAAAAACTCGGTTCTTCCTCTTATAGCGGCTACTTTGCTCACCAATGGTGTATCTCTGATCGCCGACAGCCCCTGGCTTTCGGATGTTGATACCATGTGCCGGGTACTGACGCATCTTGGCGCGGAAACCGGCTTTGCCGACGGCGAGCTTGCGCTGGACACCACGGATTTAAGGACTGTGGAGCCGCCCGGCGAATTGGTGCGCAAAATGCGGGCCAGCTTCCTGATTATGGGGCCGCTGCTCGCCAGAACCGGCCGCGCCAGGATGAGCCTGCCCGGCGGCTGCGCCATCGGCTCCCGGCCTATTGATTTACATCTCAAGGGCTTTGAAGCCATGGGAGCGCAAATCAGTATTGAGCATGGCTTCATTGAAGCCCGGGCCGACCGGCTGCAGGGAGCGCGTATTTACCTGGATTTCCCCTCCGTGGGGGCGACGGAAAATATTATGATGGCCGCGTCCCTGGCCGATGGCATCACTTTGATCGAGAACGCCGCGCATGAGCCCGAAATCATCGACCTCGCTAATATGCTGGGCGTGATGGGCGCTAATATCAAGGGCGCCGGCACAAACAGCATTCGCATCGAAGGGGTGCCGACCTTGAAGCCCGCCCGCCATTCGGTGATTCCCGACCGCATCGAGGCCGGCAGCTTTTTATGCATGGCCGCGGCCACAGGCGGCGAATTGATCTTAAACAATGTACTGGCCGAGCATTTGCAGCCGCTGCTTGCTAAGCTGTCTGAAATGGGTTGCGCTATTGAGGTCAGCTATGACAGTATCCATATTCTTGGCCCGGAGGAAATTACGCCGGTTGATATCAAGACTTTGCCATATCCAGGGTTCCCCACTGATCTGCAAGCGCAGGTGATGGCGCTGCTTACCGTGTGCAAGGGAACGGCCACCGTGACGGAAACCGTATTTGAAAACCGCTTTATGCATGCTGAGGAGCTGGCGAAAATGGGCGCCGATATCAAGATCGACGGCAGCAAAGCGCGGATCAACGGCGTCAGCCATCTGGAAGGCGCCCGGGTTATGGCTACGGATTTGCGCGCCGGCGCGGCAATGGTGATCGCGGCGCAAATGGCGCAGGGCAAAACAGAAATTACCGGCGTGGAGCATATCGATCGTGGTTATGAAAATCTGACAGAAAAACTACGGCGCATCGGCTCCCGGATTCGGATCTGTGAAGCGTAGCAAGCAGTAGCCAGGCCAAACATACCGCGATTGGCATTTATGGTAGCGGCCGGCGCTTCCCCGCATGTGGCCCGGTCTTTTTGCCGGGATATGCCCGGTCGTATTTCAAGATAAATTTTAGTTTAGCGAACAAGCTTCAGGCGGTATAAACTGAAGCTTTAATATTTTCAGCCAAAATTCACCGTTGCATACGGATTTTATTATACAATAATCATGGGTTTAAGCGCTCCCCGCTTAGATGATAGCGCGCAGTTGCCGAAGCACCGGCTCGGGCCAGTTTTCGCGGCGCAGGGCATGGAAAGCCGCATTATGCTTGCGCGCCGGCCGGTAGGGGCGGGGCAGCAGTATAGAGGCGAAAGCGCCGGCCGCGCCCAACACCGATGCCGCAAGAGGGATATTCTCGCCGCTTAGCCCCGCGGGATAGCCGCTGCCGTCCGCCATCTCATGGTGGCAGCGCACGATTTGGGCGATGCTCTCCGGCAAGCCGAGCATAAGGCAAAACTGCGCCGCCAGTGTCGGATGGCGCTGGATCCGCCGGTACTCCGCAAGCGTCAGGGGCCGGGCTTATTAAGGCAGGAGCCTGCGGTTTCCGCCATGGCGATATCAGCCAGGGCCGCCGCGATGCGCAGCTCGCTTAGCGCATCCGGCGAAAAATGCAGCCGCCGCGCTATTTCCAGCGCATAGGAAGACGCCATTTGGCAGTGGCGGCGCAAATAAGGATCGCCGGAGGAGAGATAGCGGCCGGCGAGATGGATATAAGCATTAAGGGTTGGGGTATCCGGCAGAGGCGGTTCAGCAAGCATTAGCTCCGCGAAGACGCCGCCTTCGCTGTGGCGCAATTGTTCTTCCGCCGCTGCGGGCAGCCGATGATGCTCTACCGGCGGCGAGGCTGCCGTGCCATAGCAAAAATCGAGGCGCAGCCCCTGGAAGTCGAAGATCGCCGGCAGCAGGGTTTGCCCGGCGGCCTCGCGGATTTCTTCCGCCAGCGCCTCCGCCTGCCAAATGGCTGTATTGGGCAAAAGAAGGGCAAATATGGCATTATTCCAGCGGGCCGACATGGCGCCGGCGGGCGCGGACTGGCGCAGCAAATTCGCCGCCACCTGCAGCAGATGATCTGCAGCCAGCGGGGTCAGCCGCCCCTGCCATAGCTCAAAATCGCGCAGCTTCAGCAATAGCAGGCTTAGGGGCCGTGTCGGCTTGGCTTTAGCGGCCAGCTCCGGCAAGGCGATATGTAGTTGATGGCGGGAGTATAACCCGGTCAGCAGGTCGGTCATAGGCCCTAAATTCCGTTTTTGCCGGCTTTTGACCTGCAGGGAAACCACTGATTTTATCGCCAAATTCCTGGTTTTTACGGCCGGAAATTTCCTTTTATAAAATTGTGTCATGTTAACGCTTAATATGATAAAATTAATCTGAAAACATAGTTATTGTATAAACATGATTTTTGGCCGCAGATTTACACAGTCTGCTTGCATGCCCCAGCGCTGTCTTTTTGCGGCGCGGCGGCATTACCGGCGCGGCTGAGATTCGGGCCATTGGTATAATCATCCCGGAAGCTCGGGGCGTATTTACGCCGGGCGGGAAGTGGCGGCGGTAATTTTTTGACAGGCTCTGCCTCGCGGCCCGGGAAAAACATTTTTCTTGTTTTTTTATGCAAGTTTTTTCGTATCTAAGATGTAATTATTGTAGATTGCGGAGGTTGCTGATGCAGCATCTGAGCGACGAAGAATTAGTCGGGCTCGTCCTGGACGGCAATAGCGAAGCATTCGAGATCATTGTCGGACGATATCAAAATCAGATTTTTTCCTTGGCATATCGTTTAGGCGGTGATTATGATGAGGCCAAAGATATGGCTCAGGAAGCGTTTATCCGCGTTTACCGGGAATTGCCCCGTTTTGACCGGGAACGCCGCTTCTTCCCCTGGATGTATCGTGTGGCGCATAATACCTGCATTAACTTGCTGCGCCGGCGTCCTAAGGAAACCGCGCCCCTGGAAAGCGTTTTTGATATGGCCGCGGGTGATAATTGCGAATCCGGCAGCCCCAGCGCCCGCTATGAGCAATTAGAGCAAAGCGAAACCATTCATCAGGCGCTGCAGGCCTTGAGCGACAATTATCGACTGCCGCTGGTACTCAAATATCTGGAAGGTATGAGTTATCAGGAGATCTCCAGTCAGCTCGATTTACCGATATCCACCATCGAAACCAGACTATTCCGCGGCCGCGCTTTGCTAAGAAAGCATTTGTCTCATATTATGAACAAATAAGCCGCGCCGTCGCCCATAGATTAGACTAAGTATGAGGTAAAGCAGCATGGATTGCCACGAACTGGAACTGCTAATGCAAATGTCTCTTGACAAGACGCTATCCGATGCGGGCCGCGAGCTTTTGCATGCGCATCTAGTGAAGTGCCGGGAATGCGCCGCAGCTTTTGCCGAATATGAACAATTAGACGCTTTGCTTAAAGAGGAAATTACCGCGGTTGAGGCGCCTGCTGATCTCAAAGGCAATATTATGGCGGCTTTGCCTTCGCCCGATGTCTGGGTAAAACCCGCGCCGGTGGTCTGGGCCAAACCCGCGCCGCGCCGCAGCAAATTCCGCCGCCTTATACCGATGATTTCCGTAGCCGCCACAGCCGCCGCATTACTGCTGGTGGCCGGACTTTCCGGTTGGTTTAGCGGCGATCCGCCTCAAGTGGATCATGATTTGAGGATAGCCCTGTCCGACCCTGACCTTCCCCATCGCGACGATGATATTTTCGGGCCGGGCGGCAAGCAAAATCAGCCCGTCAATAATGGCGAGACTGACCCGGACAATGCCGATATTGAAGTGGATAATGATCCTGGCCAAAACGAGGGCCCTTCCGCCACATATAATGGCGGCATACCCCTGCCGAAAGTAGCCCATAGTACAGAGAGCCATGGCAGCTATTCGCTGTACACTCTGGCTTCCGCCGATGATTACGGCGCTGTATTGCCGCGGATTAGCGGCAATGTCGTGACCTATTATCTGATTGCCGACGGAGCTTATCTGGAATGGGAAGCCGACCTGACCCGTAAGGGCGAGCCGGTTTATGTCGGCGAGACAGAGAGTTTGCCTTCCGCGGCCGCGATCGCCGGTTTCAGCGATCAAAGCGCTGAATACGGCTTCACTTATATCAGCGCTATCTCCCCGGACAATACCAAGCTGGCAATTAACAGACAAGGCGGTGATAAAGGCTTTTGGCTGACCGACCGCACCCGGGCTAATAGCGAGCCGGTGCTGATCGCCGAAAACGGCGGCGGCCTTCTGATAAGCTGGGCCCCTGACGGCGCCAAAGTACTGTATACCGCGGCTGACGGTTCGCTGCATCTTTATTATCCCGACCAAGGCGTGATTCTTGATCTTTTCGCCGGAGAGACCGGCTCGGTATGCTGGGCCGCGGATTCACGCAATATCGTTTTTGCCGCCTATGACGGCAAAACCGGCGAGCAAAGCATCTTCAGCGTAATTGTGCCGTAAATCGTTTCTCAAGCCAATCGTTAAAACCGCCCGCTTTGCGGGCGGTTTGTTTATATCCGCAAGGTAATTCTGGGGGCAAGCCCCGCTAAAGCGTGCTCGGCGCGGCGCGGGAATTCCGGCTTTTATGGCAGCCGCCATATTGGCAGCGGCCGGGGATTTATGCGTTTGCGGCTGCGGATACTATATATTGGCAATTAAACGCCATATCGCTTTGCGGGCGGTTTGTGTATATCCGCAGGGTAATTCTGGGGGCAAGTCCCCCCAAAGCGTGCTCGGCGCGACATGCCTTGTGATCAAGAAATTACAGATGCAGACTAATATGCAGAATGGCATTTGCCTGCCAAGCTAAGATAAGCTAAAAAGTCA
>JAAYYR010000020.1 GCA_012515255.1 Clostridia bacterium
AACCGCGATCATTATGATTATGCCGATTTCCTGCGCCGCTTCGCCGTACGGGGCGAAGCGATGCGAATCGACGACGCGGAGTTCGATTATATCTACTACAATTACGGCATGGAGCTTTACGGTAATATGCCGCTGATCGAACCGCTGGAGTACAAAGAGGTCAAGAAAATCCGCGATTTCGTCATTGCCGTCGATACCTCGGCCTCCTGCGCCGGAGAGACAGTGCAGCTCTTCTTAGAAAAAACAGCCGCCATCCTGCGCGAAACAGAGAGCTTTTTCCGCAAAATCCGCCTGCATATCATCCAATGCGACGCCACATTGCAATCGGATACACTCATCACCTCGACCGCGGATTTCCAAGACTATCTAGCCAAGATGCAGATCAAGGGTTTGGGCGGCACTGATTTTCGCCCGGTCTTCGACTATGTCGACCAATTGATCGCGGGCAAGCAATTGACAAATCTCAAAGGTCTGATCTATTTTACCGACGGTTACGGCCGCTTCCCCGCGCGCAGTCCCGCCTATGAGACGGCCTTTGTCTTTTTGGACGCGGGGAGCGAGCAGCCGCCTATACCGCCTTGGGCGATCAAGCTGGTGCTAGAGCGCCGGGACCTCGAGCGATTACCCGCCTCCAATACCTGGTAAGGGCGCGGGAATAGCCGGGAAAAAGCAGAAAAAGGAGCCGCCATGAATATCAAAAAAGCCAAAGAGCAAGTGAAGAATACCATTCGCGCCTATTTGCAAAAGGATAGCTTCGGCAATTACCGTATTCCTGTCGCGCATCAACGGCCGCTGTTTTTGCTCGGCGCGCCCGGTATCGGCAAAACAGCAATCATGGAACAGGTGGCGGATGAGCTGGGCATAGGCCTTGTGTCCTACTCCATGACACATCATACGCGGCAAAGCGCCCTCGGACTACCTTTTATCAGTGAAAAAAATTTTGGCGGCGAAGCGTACGCGGTCACGGAATACACGATGAGCGAAATCATCGCCTCCATGTACGAAATGCGGGAGCAAAGCGGCGTGGACGAGGGCATTCTCTTTCTTGATGAGATCAACTGCGTCTCCGAGACACTGGCCCCGGCCATGCTGCAATTCCTCCAGTTTAAAATTTTTGGCCGCCACCGCGTGCCCGAGGGCTGGATAGTGATCACAGCCGGCAATCCGCCTGAATTCAATAATTCGGTGCACGAATTCGATGTGGTAACCATGGATCGCCTGAAAATTATTGAGGTCGACGCGGATTATGAGGCCTGGAAGGAATATGCTTACCGCGAGAATATACATCCCGCGGTCATCCGCTATCTTGATGTGCGGCGGCAGTATTTCTACGGCGTGGAAAATACGGTGGACGGCAAGCAATATGTAACGGCGCGCGGCT
Organism: Clostridia bacterium; assembly: GCA_012515255.1. Lineage (GTDB taxonomy): Bacteria > Bacillota > Dehalobacteriia > UBA4068 > UBA4068 > HGM13862. The sequence continues at coordinate 1,382 of JAAYYR010000020.1, forward strand.
GGGAGGATCTCTCGGATATGCTCAAGCTGTACGAGGAAATCGGCGCTTCCGTGGACGCGGATTTGATCGGCCAATATATGCAGCAAGCGAAAATCGCCCGCGATTTTGCTATCTACTACCAGCTATACCGCAAATACAAGAGTGATTATCAAATCGAGGAGATACTGGCGGGGCGCATCCCGGCCGGGGTGACCGCGAAAATAAAGGACGCGGCCTTCGACGAGCGCCTGGCCCTGATCGGCCTGCTGCTGGACGCGGTCGCAGCGGACAGTCAGGCTGTGATCGAGGAGCAGCAATTGCTTACCGCCCTGCTGCCGTCCCTCAAGCAAGCAGGCGAAGCCGCTGCCGCCTCCGTACAGGCGGGCGCGCAAAGCCTGTCCGCCGCGATCGCAAGCGAGCGGCAACGTATCGAACGGCTGAAAGCGCTTGGCCGCAGCGTCAAAGAAGCCTATGTGCTGCATTATAAGCTCGTGGACAGCCTAGAACATTTCGCCGCGCTGTACGCCGGAACGGCGGCCTCCCCATCCAGCGGCTTCGCCGCGGTCAAGGCGGCTTTCAATCGGCGTTCCGACCAGCTAAGCGCCGCTGTGGAACGCGCCAAGGGCCGCCTCGACCAGATGTTTATCTTTCTTGAGAACCTTTTTGGCGAAGGCCAGGAAATGCTGATTGCCGTAACCGAGCTGACCGCCAATTATTTTACGTCCCGCTTCATTACCGATTATGGCTGCGAAAAATATTTCGCCCATAATAAAGAGCTGCTTTTCCATGAACGAGGCCTGGCCATCCTTGAGGACTTGAAATTGCTGGAAACCCTATAGCGTATTCCGGCTTTTTGGGGCATGGGCGGAGCCCTAAAGCAATCCTGCGGCTGGCGCGCCCCACTACAAATCCGCCCCGGCGCTTGGAAAAGCCAAAAGCCGCGTTACTGAGGAACGCGGCTTTTTAGCGCGGCTAAATTAACTTAGAACGCCTCTTCTACGCTCCATACCTGCCAGACATTGCCTACCAGATCAGGGTTGGGATAAAGCACCGGCTTGCCCGGCTGCCAACCGGAGGGAGTGGCGACGCGCCCGCCGGAATCGCGTACTGTCTGGAAGGCTTGCAATTGGCGAATCGTTTCCTCTACATTGCGTCCCACTGAGGGAGCCAAAACCTCATAAGCCTGGATGATGCCGTCCGGGTCGATGAGGAAGCGCCCGCGCAGCTCCGTCCCTGTCGCCGCATTATAGACGCCGTACTGGCCGCCCACAACGCCGCTGCTATCGGAAAGCAGCGGAAAAGGCACGCCGCCCGGCACAATTTTCGAAAGCTCGGTTTCATTCCAAATCTTATGCGAGTAAATACTGTCGGTGCTGATTGCCAAAACCTGAGCGTCAAGATCAACGAATAGCTGATAAGCCGCCGCGACCGCGGCGATTTCCGTCGCTCAGACAAAAGTGAAATCTCCGGGATAAAAGCACAGCACCACCCAATGACCGCGGTATTCCGACAGGCGGAAATTTTTGAAGCTCCCCTGCCAATAACCGGGCAATTCGAAATCCGGCGCTTCGGCGCCGATCTTGACCATACAATCGCCGTTCCGCCCGACTATGGCCGCCGCCTGCGCCTCAGCCGCCGCCGGTGATAATGTTGGGGCAGGCTGGATGCAGCCCGGTTGGAAATCTGTGGGCATCTTAATACCTCCTTATTTTCTGCTTTACGCATTGCCGCCGCCATTTGCTCAGCCCGATTTAATGAGATTTGCCTGGGGCCAAGCCCATGCGAGCCACACTGCCTATACATGCATTATATTCAGGGGCCGGCTGCGCTGCGACAGCTATGCCGGCCCGCAAATCCACCGCCGCGAACTCAGCCCGGCGCGGCTGCCAAGGCATGAGCATACGGCGGGCCGTCGCCACCCGCAAAATAAACAACCCCGCGTCTGTTGACGCGGGGTTGTGGTGATCTGCGCAGCGAATCAGTCAATAGCGGCCTTTTAGTCCTCGGCCACGCTCCAGGCCTGCCAAACATTGCCGACCAGATCAGGATGGGGCTTCAAAACGGTTTTTCCGGGCAGCCAGCCGGAAGGCGTGGCCGCCATGCCGCCAGCCTCACGCACGAGCTGGAAGGCCTGTATCTGGCGAATAGTCTCGCCCACATTGCGGCCCACAGGCGGGGTGAGCACCTCGCAGGCTTGGATGATGCCATCCGGGTCGATGATAAAGCGGCCGCGCAATTCCACGCCGGAGGCCGCGTCGTAGACGCCGTACAAGCTGCCCACGCCACCGCCTGCATCAGAGAGCATGGGGAAAGGTACGCCGCCTTCGACCATTTTCGAAAGTTCATGATCATTCCACATTTTATGGACATAAATGCTGTCCACGCTGACCGATAATACCTGAGTATCCACATCGGCAAAAGCCTGGTTTTTAGCCGCGACCGCGGCTACTTCCGTGGCTCAGACAAAAGTGAAATCCCCGGGGTAAAAGCATAACACAACCCATTTGCCGCGGTATTCCGACAGGCGGAAATTTTTAAACCCGCCCTGCTGATACCCTGCCAGCTCAAAATCCGGCGCCAAGCCGCCTACCTTTGCCACATGTATCTCCTCCTTTACCACGGCAACAGCCGTATCCGCCGGCGCTGCCGCCGCCGCTAAAGTTGATTTGGGCCGCACGCAACCCGGTTTAAAATCTGTTGGCATAGTCTTACCTCCTTTTTTCCATAAACATAAATTTGCTATTTTACGGTATCAACCGATACCGCCGATAAAGCCGAACTTCAGGTGAAATCATTCGCGCCGCAGGCCGAAAGCAAAAGCGCCGCTATAAGCATCAATAACAATAGTATTCTTTTCATTTGGGAATCTCCTCACTATATGGCGTACATCGCCAGCCCTATTCTGTCGTTCCGCGGCCGGCGGGCCTTGCCGCCGGACAGGCCGCAAAACCGCCGCTGATTGCATCCGTGGGGCAAACCCCGCGGCAGCGGCCGCAGCGAATGCACTCCGGGGAATTGATATTGTGCCGCACCTCTACCTGCATCGGACAAATCCGCTCGCAACGGCCGCAATCGATACACAGATGCTCGTCCACCCGCATACGATAAAGGCTGAAGCGGTTGCATAGGGCGTAAATGGCGCCCAAAGGGCAAAGATACTTGCAAAAAGGGCGGTAAATGAGGATGGAGCCTATGATCACCGCGATCAGGATAGCCATCTTCCAGCTAAAGAGGAAACCCAATGAATTGCGCAGGCTCTCATTAGCGAGGATTAGGGGAATGCCGCCGGTCAGCGTACCCGCGGGGCAGACCCATTGGCAAAAGAATGGCTTGGAGAAGCCGAAAGAATTATTGAGCAGCATTGGCAGCAATATAACTAAAAACAGCAATAGCGCGTATTTAAGTAAACGCAGCGGCCGGTCGACGCGGGAGGCCACCCGCAGCTTGCGGCCTGGCAAGCGATGTAAAAGATCCTGAATAAAACCAAAAGGACAAAGGAAACCGCATACAAAGCGGCCCCATAAGGCGCCGAAAAACAGCAGGAAACCCAAGGCGTAAAAACTAAAGCCGAATTGCCGCGAAGCCAGCACAGACTGTAAAGCGCCGATGGGGCAGGAACCGAGCGCCCCGGGGCAGGAATAGCAATTCAGCCCCGGTACGCAAACCGTTTTCAGTCTGCCGGTATATATGGTGCCGTGGACGAAACCGGCCACATAGCCATTGCTGACGATAGCGGCCAGGGTTTGGATTAGCGTTCTTTTACCACTGATACCCCTGCCCATCAGCCGATACCGATACATTCCAGACAGATATTGACCGCCTTTTGCAGCACCACCAGATGCTCGCTGCGCAGCAGCCCCACTATGATCATGGCGGCGGCCGCGATCAGGGCCAGGATAGCGGGGACCCTTGATTGCGCTTGTTTATTCATAGCGGCTCCTATTCCACCTGCAGCAGCCGGTCATTGATCAGCTCCAGGTATTTGCCGGCCAGCGTACCCTTGCCGGAAACACCCGGCGCGCCCAACTGAAAATCGCCGATCACCCGGCCTTGGCTGTCGACAAATACCGTGGTCGGCACACCGCTGATCCTGGTTAAAAAGCCCTTCAATAAATCTGTATCAGCCAGCACCACCGCAAAGGTGCCGTCAATGCTGTCGTAAATCTCCTGCGCCAGTTCGGTTTCACTTTCGCCGTCGACGCAGATAGTGATCATATTCACGCCCTCGGGCAATTGGCCGTATAACTCCTGCAGCTCGGGCATTTCCTCAATGCAGGGGCTGCAGAAAGTAGCCCAGATATTGACCATGGTCAGCCGGTAATCGGCAAATACCGCGTCGCTCATTGTATCGCCGCCGAGCGTCATTGCCTCAAAGCTCAGCGTCAGGGCATCATCCGCCCCGTCGCCAACATTATTATCAACGTCCGGGGCCACCGGGGCGCCGCAAGCGGCAAACAGCGCCAAGGCTAAAACAGTAAAGAACAGCAGCGCCAGTTTTTTCATTTTTCTCCCTCGACTTTCTCACTATGATCCAGCGGCGCATCCCAATCGGGCCTCCCGTCGTCTCTATTTTACCTTAAAGGCAGGGCAAATAAACGCGAATTTCCCAGCGACAAATAGTAGTTGTTATCAATTATTCTCCATGGTAGCCGCTGTTCCTGCCTGACATCCCCCGCGTTGACGAAAAACTCCATGCTTTTTGCGGGCGGCGGCTTGATATTATCCTGCAGCCTACCGCGTCATGCATTCTACGCCTTTGTCCCTACTTCCTGTTAATAGCGCGGACGCTAGGAATATCATAAGTAAGGGGGCAGGGGGATTTTATCCGTGCCAAATCACAATCCGCGGCTCTAGGCAACTAATATTTTGCCAATCTTGACAAAAACCATTGTCGGCTAAGCAATGATTGTGATACAATCTACTCGCATGTATACTCGCTTCTGAATATCTGTTGATGGGAGTTGTCTTATGACTACATTAAATGACGGCGTCAGCAAAAGGGCGCGCCGATCCTGGTATTTTTATGATTTCGGCAATTCCGCCTATGCCTCGATCGTGCTGCTGGCCGTATATTCCGCTTACTTCAAGGATGTGGTGGTAGGCGGCGCAGAGGGTACCAGATTGTGGGGGCTTTCGGTCGGCATTGCCGCCGTGCTGGTGGCTCTGGTCTCGCCGATACTGGGTACGATTGCCGATTCCACTAAATCCAAAAAGAAATTCCTCTTTGTTTTCACCATGCTTTCAGTAATCTTCACTGCCCTGCTATTCTTTGTCGGCCGGGGCGATGTGGTTGCCGGCATGGTCTTTTTCATTTTAGCGGAGGTCGGTTACCGGGCGGCGCAGGTGTTTTATGACGCTTTGCTTACCGATGTCTCAACGCCGGAGACGATCGGCTCTGTCTCGGGTAAAGGCTGGGCTCTGGGGATGCTGGGCGGTATCGTAGCGCTTTTGCTGGCCCTGCTGCCGATCCAATTCCTCGGCAATAATATGATCAATGTCGCTTTCCTTACGACAGCCGGCCTGTATCTCGTCTTTTCCATTCCCACCTTCCTCTGGGTCGAGGAAAAGCGCGAGCCGGAGCAACTGCCGGCCGGCACCACCATTATTCGCTATGCTTTTCACAAGCTGGCCACAACATTCCGCTCGATCAAGAAATACAAAGAATTCATTAAATATATGGTGGCATTCCTTATCTACAATGACGGTATTATGATGCTGATGGATTTTGCCGCGATTATTGGCGCAACCTTGTTCGGTATGGCGCAGACGCAGCTGATTGTTTTCGTGATCGTTATTCATGTCACAGGCACATTCGGAGCTTTGCTTTTCGGCAAAATCTCCGATGACAGAAACTGCAAGATTTCGATTATTCTCTCATTGTTGATCCTGATCGCCTCGATCACCGGCCTTTTCTTCATCCATAGCCTGACCTGGTTCTACATTATCGGCGCTTTGGCCGGCTTCTCGCTCTCCGGCGCTCAGGCCGTCAGCCGCACCATGGTCACCCAGCTGGCGCCCAGCAATAAAACCACCGAGTTTTACGGCTTCCTTTCCGTGGCAGGGCGTACCTCCACCTTTATCGGCCCGCTAGTGTTCAGCACCATCTCCTACCGCGGTCATAATTGGTATATCAATCACGGTTACGCCGCCGCGGCGGCAGAGCAATACGGCTTGCTATGGGCCATCGGCTCAATCATCGCTTTTCTGGTTGTTGGTCTGCTCTTCCTGCTGCTAGTGAAGCATAAAGCGGCCAAAGCAGCTTTAGCGGAATAGCAAACCTGCCCTGACTAATATAAAAAACCCTGTCATCAATATGACAGGGTTTTTTATTTGCCTTGGTTCCGCGCACAAAATTATTCTGCTCGCAGACCTAGAAAGATCTGCCGCGGCCGAACAGCTCATACAGCAATAAGATATCGATCAGATCGCGCAGCAAACCCCTGCGGCGAAAACGGCCGCCGCCAAACTGCATAGCCGAGTAGGATGTGCGGCGCGGGCCGCGCACCGGACATTTAGAGTATTCCATAAGCTCCGGATACACCCGGCAAACATCATAATAAACGCTATCGCCCAGCCGATCCACCATATCCTGGCAAAGAGGCCTGACACCGACTTCTATTTGCGCGCAGACCTGGACAATAAAGGGCTGTATCTTGTAATAGACTTCCGGATAAACGATCTTGCCCGGCCAGAGCTCGGGGCATGGAGGTAAAACTTTGTGGCGCGGCGGCGCGGGCATCTCCTGGCGCGGTGGGGCGGGCATTTCCTGGCGCGGCGGCGCGGGCATCTCCTGGCGCGGTGGGGCGGGCATTTCCTGGCGCGGCGGCGTGGGCATCTCCTGGCGCGGCGGCGAGGGCATTTCCTGGCGCGGCGGCGTGGGCGGCGCCTGATACGGCTGAGCGGGCGACGCCTGACGCGGCGGCACGGGCATTTCCTGGCGCGGCGGCGCGGGCATCTCCTGACGGGGCGGCATTTCCTGGCGCGGCGGCGTGGGCGGCGTCTGATACGGCTGGGCGGGCGACGCCTGACGCGGCGGCACGGGCATTTCCTGTCGCGGTGGGGCGGGCATTTCCTGGCGCGGCGGCGCGGGCGGCGCTGTCTCGCGCAGCGGAGCCGGCTTAACCGCGGCGGAGGGATATACCGCCGGCCCCGGCTTGGCGGGCGCATAATAATTCCTGTCATTTGGCATGGTGTTGTCCCCCTATTTTTATATCAATGATTAGTTTATTATATGAATAAGCGCAGTCTCGGGTCACAGCGGAGGCTGCGCATTTCACTGTGGCAAAAAAGACCCCGCTGCAGCAGCGGAGTCTTTTTGCATATGATTTTACGGCTATAGCCGCATATGTCTATAAAACCGCGCGGCTTTATTTGCCACTGGATTCCGGTTCAGCGGTGGGAGCGGGTTCGGCCGACTCATCAGGAGCATCAGTTGCCTGATCAGATGTTCCCTGCTGCGGAGCCGCAGCGGCAGCGGAAGGATAATAGGCCCCGCGCTGCCCATGGCCTGCATCGGTATTTTGATCTTCCCAGCCGGCGATCTTGGCGGCCCAGTTGCCGATCAGCGGGATGCGGTAGGCCACATAGCCATAGGCCCTGACCATAGCGATGATTTCAAAAACAATAATGATAATGGTAATGACCAAGGCCAGGAAAGAGACAATGCCCAAAGCGCCGAGAGCGCCGTAGCCATAATTACCGGCATAGCCGACGGCAATAGCGCCGGCAATGATTACGGAAAGGATAAAGCCAAGCACGGCGCCTACAGCGCTGAGCAGGATCGCCTGCATGGAATGAAATTTGACAAATTTGCTGTCCTTTTCGATAAAAAACACTATCAGCGGGACAGCCCAGGCGATATATTTGATGCCCGGGATCCAGGCGAGAATAATCGGTGCTAGGTAGACGAGGAGCGCCATCAAATTGGCGTCTGTATTACCCAAGGAAGACTTATGGGGTTGCACTTTTACTGCCTTAGCATTCATATGATCTCTCCTTTAATTTTTGTC
>JAAYYR010000021.1 GCA_012515255.1 Clostridia bacterium
ACCTTCATGTCTTTCACTCCTCTATTTAAATCTGTAAATGATCCGGCCCCTTTTGAGATCATAAGGGCTTAATTCCACCGTCACCCGATCCCCGGGCAAAATCCGGATATAATTGGTGCGGATCTTGCCGGATATATGCGCCAGGATGCGGTGGCCATTGGCTAACTCTACCGTGAACATCGCATTTGGCAGGGGTTCGATGACGACGCCGTCAACTTCGATTGCGTCCTGTTTTGACATTTATTCGCCCTCCTTTATCAGTTTTGCCAGAGCCGCCCGGATTTCCACATCGCTCGGCAGTGCCGCGTCCGCTTGCGTCATCAGGTCAGCCGCTACCCGATGCACGACTTGGACATGGCGGATATTTTTTTTCTTGGGATTTTCCACGCCGCGTTTGCGGCCGTCCGCAAGATAAAGCATATCGTCTGCGCGGGCCAGGACCAGATAATAACTTCCTTTATCGTGTCCCGCCCGGGAGCGAACCAATTGGCCTCTCATTCCGTCGTCGCGAGAGGACGCGACTGCGGCGCAAAAGGCGCCATAATCAGGATAAACTTTCTTCTTCATATGGTTTCCCTTGGTAAAATGCTCCGGGTTGAGCTAAGGCAGGCCGGCGGATTATCAAGTTTAGTTTAACTCCAGTTCTGTCCCAAAGCCGCGCCCAACTCGGCCAGTACCGCATTGATCGGTTGATCGCCGTTGACATCATGCAGCAGACCTGCTTCCCGATAATAATCGATCAGCGGCGCGGTCTGCGCGGAATAAACATCGAGCCGGCTTTTGACGGTTTCCTCTTTATCATCATCGCGCTGAAAGAGATCGCCGCCGCAGGCGTCGCAAATATTCTCAACTTCGGGCGCATTGTATAGCAGATGATAAATCGTACCGCATTTGCGGCACATACGCCGTCCGGTCAGGCGGTCGATCAGCCGATCCAGGGGAACGCTGATATTGATCACCGCATCCAGCGAGATATTCATCTCCTCAAGCAGTCCGGCCAGCGCTTCCGCCTGAGCCAGCGTGCGGGGGAACCCGTCGAGCAGGAAGCCCTCGCGGCAATCACTTTGGGAGATGCGGTCGCGGATAATGCCGACCGTGACTTCATCCGGCACCAATTGTCCCTTGTCCATATAGGATTTCGCTTCCCGGCCTAATTCCGTATCATGGCTAATCGCCGCACGGAACATATCGCCGGTGGAGATATGGGGAACCAATAGTTTTTTGACCAAAATATCGGCCTGGGTACCTTTACCGGCGCCGGGAGGGCCAAGCAGTACGATTCTCATGAAATTCCCTCCTTAATCAGACCGCGCCGCCTTATAAGCGGGCTGCGGCCATGCCAACTTATTTCATGAATCCCTGATAATGACGCATTAATAAATGCGACTCGATTTGCTTCATCGTATCCAAAGCCACACCGACGGCGATCAGAAGCGAAGTGCCGCCAAAGTAGAGGTTCATGCCGGACACCGACATAAAGATGGAGGGCATGAGTGCGATAAGGGTGAGGAAGGTCGCGCCGGAGAAAGTAAGCCGGGATAAGACCCGGTCCAAGTACTCGGCGGTAGGCTTCCCGGGGCGCAGGCCGGGGATAAATCCGCCGTTCTTGCGCATATTATCAGCCACATCCGCGGTATTGAAAGTCGCCGCGGTATAGATATAAGTGAAGAAGAAAATCAGCAAAGAATAAGTGATGATATAGACCGGATGCTGATAGGACAACACCTTATTCAGGAAAACGACAATGGCGCTGGTGGGCGAAAACAGACCCGCCAAGACGCTCGGGAAGGTCAGGATAGCCATAGCGAAGATGATGGGAATAACGCCGGCCTGGTTGATCTTCATCGGGATATGGGTACTTTGGCCGCCATAAATCTTACGGCCGATAACGCGTTTGGAGTATTGTACCGAGATTCTTCTTTGTCCTTCCTGGACGGCAATCACGCCGGTAACCATAAGCACGGCCACGATAACGAAGATCACAATGGCGATTATGCCCACCGTACCGCTTCTTACATACTCATAAATCTGCATGATGCCGGCCGGCAGCCGGGACACGATACCGGCAAAGATGATCAGCGAGATGCCGTTGCCGATGCCGTTTTCGGTGATTTGTTCGCCAAGCCACATCAGGAAAGCCGTACCCGCGGTAAGAACAACGACGCAGGTCAGGATACTGAAGAAACCGGGATGGATCATCGCGCCTTTCAGATAAATGGACATGACGACAGCCTGGGCCAAACCAAGCCCCACCGCGCCGTAGCGGACATATTGGGCCATCTTCTTACGCCCCTCATAACCGCTTTTTTGCAGCCGTTCGAAATACGGCACCACCATAGTCATCAACTGAATAATGATCGAGGCGTTAATGTAGGGGATGATGCCCATAGCGAATATGGTAAGGTTTTTAAAAGAGCCGCCGGAAATAATATCGATCCAGCCGAAAATATCGGATTGGAACATGCTGGCGAGCAAATCCTTATCGATGCCAGGTACCGGAATATGACAGCCTAACCGGAAGATGACAAACATCATCAGGGTGAATAGCAGTTTTTTCCTTAGTTCCGGTACCTTCCAGGCATTGCTTAACGCTGCAAACATGCAATCACCTCTACTCTACTTTGCCGCCCCGCGCCAAGATCTGCGCTGCCGCAGCTTTTGTTGCCGGAACACGGACAATCAGTTTTTTGGTCAGCTCGCCGTTATTAAGGATTTTCACGCCATCGACGATTTTAGCGACGATGCCTTGTTCCCACAGCAGTTCTTCGGTGACGACCGTATCGTCAGCCAATATATTCAGGGCCTCAATCGGCACCTCGGCGATTTGTTTCTTCCAGATATTGGTGAAACCGCGCTTGGGCAAGCGGCGGGACAAGGGCATCTGACCGCCCTCGAAGCCGGGTCTTACACCGCCGCCGGAGCGGGATTTCTGGCCCTTATGGCCGCGGCTGGAGGTTTTGCCCTTGCCGGAGCCGGTACCTCTGCCCACTCTAATCCGGTCTTTGGTGGCGCCGGGTGCCGGGGAAAGTTCATTGAGCTTCATGTCGCGCCTCCTCTATTTGTCTGCCTTTTCAGAATAAGGCTCTACCGTGACCAGGTGCGCAATTGCGCGAACCTTGCCCATAATGTCGGCAGTGTCTTCCTGAATAGCAGAGGAATGCATTTTCTTCAGGCCGAGCGCCTCAGCGGTGGCCCTTTGCTTTTTATTATAGCCGATGGGGCTTTTTGTGAGCGTAATTTTAATTTTAGCCATTGTCAGCCCCTCCTTAACCCAAAATTTCGCCGGGCTCTTTGCCGCGCAAACGAGAGACTTCTTCCACTGTTTTCAGGGATTTCAAGCCTTCGATAGTGGCGGCCACCATATTAATGGCAGTGTTGGAGCCCAGGGATTTGGTGAGAATGTTTTTCATCCCCGCCAGTTCGCAGACCGCGCGCACAGGGCCGCCGGCAATAACGCCGGTACCGTCGGCAGCGGGTTTCAAGAGGACGCGTCCGGCGCCGAAGCGGCCGATGACCTCGTGGGGGATGGTGCTATGGAGCAAAGGCACGGCGATAAGATTCTTCTTGGCAGCCTCAACCCCTTTGCGAATCGCCTCAGGCACCTCGCTGGCTTTGCCGGTGCCAAAACCGACCCGGCCTTTGCCGTCGCCTACCACCACCAGGGCGGAGAAGCTGAAGCGCCGGCCGCCTTTGACGACCTTGGCCACGCGGTTAATGAAAACGACCCGTTCTTGAAACTCCGGGGGCTCCTGCGGCTGGTCGCGCCGATCCCTTCTATCTCGATTATCTCTTCCATCAGGTCTTGCCATGAAAAAATCCTCCTTAGCCTAGAATTTCAGGCCGCCCTCTCTAGCTCCATCAGCGAGAGCCGCCACCCTGCCGTGATAAATCAGGCCCCCGCGGTCGAATATCACCTCGGTGATCCCTTTTGCCACGGCCTTTTCCGCCAGAGCAAGGCCGATCTTTTTCGCGGCCTCTTGATCACTGCCGCCGCCAAAGCCGGCTGCGGTGGAAGAGGCGGCGGCGAGCGTTACGCCGGCCACATCATCGATCAACTGCGCATAAATATGCTTATTGCTACGATATACCGCAAGGCGGGGGCAAGCAGCCGTGCCGGAAATATTTTTGCGGATCCGGTAATGCTTCTTGGCGCGTATCGCTTTGCGATTAATCTTCTTATACATCTTTACCTTCCTTTCTGCCGCTCCCGAGGATTATATCCCTCGCTCGACGCGACAAATGCGCTTAGTTCAGCCGCCGGCAAATCATGCCGCGGCGCTTTAACTCTTGGCGCCGGCCTTGCCGGCCTTGCGGCGGATGACCTCATCCGCATATTTGATACCCTTGCCTTTATAAGGCTCGGGGGGGCGAACTTCACGCACAACGGCGGCAAAGGCGCCGACTTTCTCCTTATCGATACCGGAGATGAGAATAATATTGGGCTGCGGCACGCTGACAGTAAGATCCGGGCCGGGGTCCATTTCCACCGGATGGGATTTACCAACGGTAAGCACAAGCTTGTTGCCGCTCATGGCGGCGCGGTAACCGACGCCCACTAAATTCATTTTCTTTTCAAAGCCGCCGCTGACGCCCACGACCATATTATTCAGCAATGAGCGGGTCAGGCCATGTAGCGAACGCTCTTCCGGCTGGTCGCTACTGCGGGTTACTTTTAATTGATTTTCTTCCAAAGCGATAGCGATTTTCGGGGAAAACTCCCGGGTGAGAGTGCCTTTCGGTCCTTTAATCTCGACGGTTTGTCCCTCTACTTTAGCGCTGACGCCGGCGGGCAATGTGATTGGCATTTTGCCGATACGCGACATTTCTACACCTCCTGGCGCTTACCAGACATAGCAGAGAACTTCTCCGCCCAGTCCCGCTTTACGCG
>JAAYYR010000225.1 GCA_012515255.1 Clostridia bacterium
CTGGAGGAGGCGTATTCGGGCGGTAAGAAAACCATTGAGTTTTCTTTACGCGATTTGTGCCGGGAATGCGCCGGAACAGGCGCCGCCGGACAAAAGGCCTGCCAAAGCTGCGGTGGCGTCGGCTATAAGACGAGCAAGAAAAAACTTAGCGTCAATATCCCCGCCGGCGTCAAAGACGGCAGCAGGATCCGCTTGCGGGGTCAGGGCGCGGCCGGATCGGGTACGGGGAAGCCGGGCGATCTATGGCTAATCGTCAAACTTCTGCCGCATCAGTCGTTTACGCTTAACGGCGACGACATCGAGAGTAAGGCCAAAATCAAACCGCAGCAGGCGGCGCTCGGCAGCCAGATCTCAGTACCGACTCTGGACGGCCCGGTCATGGCGAAGGTGCCGCCCATGTTCCATAGCGGGCAAAAGCTGCGGCTGCAGGGCAAGGGCTGGCGCAAGAAAAGCGGCGGCCGCGGCGATCAGTATGTGGAAATAATCATCGATATCCCCGCCGCCTTAAGCGCGGAGGAGAAATCGCTATACCAAAAATTAATGGCCATTGGAGGTTGATCCGCATGGAAGAATATTTCCTTAATATCTGCCATGAAGAAAATGATGAGCTGGAATGTGAGATGATACTATTGTCGGAACTGCCCTATCAGCGGCAAATCATCAGGCGGCTATCCGTGCTGGGCGTCATTGATGTGCAAGGCGACAGGCTGCCCGCCAACCAGGTAGGCCGGGTGGCGAAGATTCTGCGGCTGCGCAATGCCTTTGGCCTTAATTTGTCCGGGGCGGCTATTATCTGCGATTTGCTCAGCCGCCTGGAAGAGCTGGAAAAGCAAGTGGAATTTTATCAGCGGCTATAGGAGCATCCCCGGCTTGGTATCAAAGCCCGGGTATGATAAGGGCGTCTCTGTTCAGGCGCAGGGGTTTCGACCTGCCCGCGAACTGATTCCGCCCTGTTTCCGGGAAGCGCGTTGTCCGTGGACAGGCGATCAATGTATATCTGCGGCTTCCGCCCTGTTTCCGGGAAGCGCATAAACACATCTATTAAAGGAGCCACACATTGTTCCAGGATATTAAACCACATCAACTACAGATTGAATTACAAAACCGCCTGCCTGCGGCCACAGATTATATTTTTATCTCGCGTCAGGGGAAAGTGTTATTGGCAGAAAAAAACGGTCAGCTCACGCTGCCGCAGTATCAAACCATACAAAAAGCATATCCGGGAATTGTCGATATTGAAATATATTTATTTTCCGTCGATAATACCGCCCTTTTTCTTTCTATGGATGAAGCGCCGGAAAGCAGCGGCCTAAGCTACTACCCGATCACTGCTTTCCGCGAGCTTGAGCCCGCATGGCTTGCCTTTGCCGGCGCCACAGCCGCCCATCTCGCATCCTGGTATAAAGTGAACCGCTATTGCGGCTGCTGCGCGACGCCTTTTCAACACAAGGGAGATGAGCGGGCGCTTATTTGCCCGAGCTGCAAGCATATAGAATTCCCGAAAATCGCGCCCGTAATTATCGTGGCAATTATCGACGGCGACCGGATTTTACTGGCTAAATCAGCCTCAGGCTATCAGCATTATGGGCTGATAGCGGGCTTTGTGGAAATCGGCGAAGCCCTGGAGGATACGGTCAGGCGTGAAATCATGGAAGAGGTCGGCCTGCGCGTAAAAAATATCCGCTACTTCAAAAGCCAGCCCTGGGCCTTTTCCGAGTCACTTTTATCGGGCTTTTTTGCCGATTTGGACGGCGATGATACTATTCGTCTTAATACGGCGGAGCTGGCGGCCGCCGAGTGGTTTCCCCGC
>JAAYYR010000226.1 GCA_012515255.1 Clostridia bacterium
CGCCCGGCACCGGCGACGTTCCTTTGACCGTTTTCCAGTCCCTACCGCTCGATGGGGTGATCATCGTCACCTCGCCGCAGCAATTGGTGGCGATGATCGTGGAAAAAGCCGCTAATATGGCGCAAAGTATGTTCGTGCCGATTTTGGGGCTGGTAGAGAATATGAGCTATTTTATTTGCCCGCATTGCACGGTCAAATCACGCGTTTTTGGCGAGAGCCATCTGGAGCAGATTGCTACCAAACATGGCATTGACCTGATCGCCGAGCTGCCCATTGACCCGGCAATCGCCGCCGCCTGTGACGAAGGCCGCGCAGAGGAGATACAGGGCGATTGGCTGGATAAAATCGCTGATATGCTGGAGAACAAATAGTCGAATATGTGAATAAGAAAGCCCCGCCATGGTGGGGCTTTTATCCGGAAAAGGCTGCTTCAGCCGGCGCGCTTAGATAAATGCGGGTATCAATAATGGGAGAGGTGGTCGGCGATGCGGCCTAGGATTATCTCCTGCGCTACCATATTGTGACCGCCCTCGGGGATGATAATATCAGCATATTTTTTCGAGGGCTCGACAAATTGCTCATGCATCGGCTTGACTGTGGTAATATATTGGTTGATCACTGAATCGAGAGAGCGGCCCCGCTCTTTAACGTCGCGCAGGATGCGGCGGATAATTCGCACATCGGCCGCCGTGTCGACAAAGATCTTAATATCCATCAGCTCGCGCAGGTCCGCGTTTTCAAAAACCATGATTCCCTCGACAATGATCACCGGACATGGCTCAATGTGGATCGTTTCCGCGCTACGCGTATGCTGCTTAAAATCATAGCTAGGGCAGTCGATGGCCCGCCCCAGCCTTAGTTGCCGCAACTGCCCGATCATCAACGCGGTTTCAAAGGCGTCCGGGTGGTCATAATTAAGGCTACTGCGTTGCTCTAGGGTTAGCTCGCTATGGGGCAGATAATAATTATCGTGGTAGAGAACGCAAACATCGGCTCCGAAGCGCTTGACAATGCCGGCGCTAAGCGTTGTTTTGCCGCTGCCTGTCCCACCCGCCAGGCCAATTATCATCGTTTCCGTCGCCGTCATAACGGCGCCTCCTTTTTGCTTAATTATAGCATAGCAAGCCTGCTCTGCCAATAAAATGGCCGCGGCCGGACAGCAGGGATATGCCGCTATAACAAGAATAATTTTCTTGATCAGCAGGCCATGATGCGCATACGGCATAAAAAATTATTAAACATTTATAGGTGGGATATGGCAAAATTATATTTTAAATACGGCGCGATGGGCAGCTCTAAAACGGCTCAGGCGCTGATTACTCGCTTTAATTATCAGGAGAAGGGGATGCGGGTGTGGCTGATCAAACCCTCTACCGACAGCCGTGACGGCAAAATGATGCTCCATTCCCGCGTGGGCCTTACGGCGGAGTGCGTTACCATTCTCCCTGATGATGATTTACGCGCGCTTTTTTGTGGTTATGCGCAGCAAAACGGGCCGATCGATGTGATTATCGCGGATGAGGCGCAGTTTTTCTGCCCGCAGCAAATTGACGCCCTGCGCGCTATTGTCGATGAGGATAATATCCCGGCTTTGTGCTTTGGCCTGCGCACCGACTTCCTGACACATTTGTTCCCCGGCAGCCGCCGCTTGTTGGAGCTGGCGGATTCTATTTCCGAGATCAAGACCATTTGCCGCTGCGGCTCCAAGGCTACGGTTAATGCGCGTATCGACGGGCAAGGTCATATTATTACTGAAGGTGAGCAGGTGGTACTGGGCGGCAATGAGCGCTATGAGGCGATGTGCCATAAATGCTGGCGGCGGCGGATCGAAAAAGAGCGGGCGGCAAAGCAGAATGTCTAATCAGCCGCTTCTACTATATGTGGTCAACTACCGATGATTTTTTACGATATTTTGTGATGCGCCATACAAAATGCTATACAAAATATCGATTTAATGCTATAATATATTAGTACCAGCGGCGCTATAAATGCCCTGTCTGGGCGTTTATATAATTATTTTGAGTGAAATAATTGGAGGAGAGAAGATGAAAAAGTTTTTGCTGATCGTTCTGACGCTGGCAGTGATTTTCGTTTTTGCCGCCTGCGCCCCGGAGGAGCCGAGCGCGCCGGATGATGAGGCTACTGCGGACGGCGGCCCCTATGAGCTGGCGATGATCACAGACGCTGGTCCTATCGACAATATGTCTTTTAACCATGGCGCTCTGCAGGGTCTTAAGCAGTACGCGGAAGAAAACAATATCACTTATAAGTATTATCAGCCGGCGGAGGTCTCCAACGCTGCTTATCTGGATAGCATTGCCTTAGCGATCGAGGGGGGCGCCAAGCTGATAGTCTGCCCCGACGATCTCTTTGAAGCGGCTGTCTATTCGGCGCAGTATCAGTATCCCGATACCAAATTCGTTATTTTGAACGGTGAGCCGCATACTGACGATTATAAAACCTTTGCCATCGAGCCAAATGTCAACGCCATTTATTTCGCTGAGCAGGAGGCCGGCTTCCTGGCCGGTTACGCTATCGTCAAGGAAGGCTATACGAAGCTTGGTTTCATGGGCGGTATGGCTGTTCCGGCC
>JAAYYR010000227.1 GCA_012515255.1 Clostridia bacterium
AGAGAGATTCTGCGCTCCTCAGAATGACAACAGGGGATGCCCCCTGTCATTCCGCTCCCCACCCCCTCCCCATGGCCCCGCCGCAGTTTATCAACCTAGCCCAGGCTGTTCAGAAACAAGTGAGACAAGGCGCGGCAAACACGGACCCGCAGGCGTATTAAAGATACGCCGAGGACGCCGGGCGCAGACGCAACGCAGTATCACGCAGTTTATCAACAGCCCGGGGTCATCCGATACTCCCCATGCTCCCACCAGGGAAAAAATAGCGGCGCAAACCCGCTTTCCCCCTTTTTCGCCCGCTGCCATTCCTGATAGAATGCGCCGCCCACGCCATTGGCCGTGCTCTCGATGATCACCATCGTCGCGGGCAGCGGCGGCACCGCCTGCATCAGCGAGGCCAGCGTCTCCGCCGCATAGGGCCAATAAGCCAGCTCGGAAAGGTGCAGCAATTGCAGGGTGGCAGAGCGCCCGGCCTCGCGGTTGCCCGCGGTCTCGATGCGGATGCGGCTGCGCAGGCCGGGGTCGCGCGCCTTTTCCTCCGGCTTATTGCTCGGGTTCTCGAATAATAGCTCATGCGCGTTGCTGGCCCGCTTCATCGGCCGGATATCCGGCGGCGAGCAGTCCCAGAACAGCTTGGTCTTATTGAAGATATTGGTGGATGCCGCCGCCTTATGCGCCACGATCATCGCCTGCGTGTTGGGGAGCGTGGCCGCGCGCTGATAGAATAGGGCGGCCACAGCGGTGGAAAAGCCGATCTGCCGCGCCTTTAAGATGATGATGCGCACCGGCCGCCCCGCCTGCTGCTGGCAGCGGATCTCGTCGTACAGCCGCCGCTGCAAAGGGTTGAAGCAAAGCGGCACCAGCCGCCCCGCCTTGTCCTGTATCATCAGGTTTTGCTCGATATAAGCCAGAGCCTCCATAACAGCCCTCCTTATGGCAACAAAAAAGCGCCCGTTAAGGCGCGCCGGAATATGAATGTTCAGCGGGTCGAGAAACGAGGCCTAACTGGCCTTTGCCTTACGGCAAAATCACAGCTAATGCACTTGCCTGCGGCATCGCGGGACCGGGCGCGGCTGCAGCCGGCGACGTAGGCGGCCTAACTGGCCTTTGCCTGACGGCAGAAGCTCAGCTAATGCACTGGCTACGCTGCTCCGCAGCTTCACGGCGTATTAAAACATACGCTGAGGAGACGGGGGCGGGCCTAGCTTGCCTTTGCCGATGGCAAAGTCTAAGCTATGCATTTGCTTCGCGTCACCGCAACGCCGTAACCGACGTTTATCGCCCTGCTGCCTTTTGCTGACAATACCATTTTAGCACTGTATTTTGTATAAAAAGTGCCACTTTTGAAAATGGGCAAAATTTTTTTGCCCGCCCAGCCACAAAAAAGAAGCCCCCTTGCGGGGGCTTCTTCGGTGTTGCTTTTGCTTGTTTACCTTGGCTTACGCCAAACGCAAAACTGGGATATTAGCCGGGACTATTAACTCCCTTCGCCGTTCTCCGCATCTTGGAGGATGTACTGAACAGTATTGGTGCCGGTGAAGAGGAAGTAGATATGGCCGTCCAGATCCTCAGCGTCATCGATCTGCGAACCGTCCTCAAGATCAGCCATGTATTTGACGGACTTCACATTAAAGGTGTCTTCGTCGTTGTCAGATACAATATAGTGGGTATCCACATCGATATAACCGTTTCTCTCTTCTTCGAAATCGCCGCAAGCGAGATAATAGGTTTTACCGCCCATCTTGAATTCCAGCACTTCGCTACTGCCAATGGCGCTCTGGGCTGTGATAACATCGAACCAGTTGC
>JAAYYR010000228.1 GCA_012515255.1 Clostridia bacterium
AGCATCAAAGGCGCGAAGGGTA
The DNA here is from genome assembly GCA_012515255.1 of Clostridia bacterium. Lineage (GTDB taxonomy): Bacteria > Bacillota > Dehalobacteriia > UBA4068 > UBA4068 > HGM13862. Next base: position 23 of record JAAYYR010000228.1, read on the forward strand.
TTCTGCTTTCTATTACCGGCAGCGCCAATATGAGCCTGCTTGAAGCCAATGACGCCGCCAAATATATTTATGAGGTTGCCGATCCTGACGCGGAGATCATCTTCGGCGTCGGCGTGGACGATTCCCTTGACAATGCGATCAAAGTCACGGTCATCGCCACCGGCTTTGACGTGCGCAATCCGGTTACGGTTAGCCCTGGCCGCGCGCGCAATAGGCTGGCCCCCAGTGTACAGGATGTGGTATTAAAGCCGCTGACACTGGATGATATTAATTTGCCTACCTTCCCTAAGAAAGATATCAGATAGCATATGTGGCGGCTGCCCGTGGCGCCTCGGAACGGTTGATTGCATTGATAAGAATAAAGAGGTGAGCCATTATTAAAACTCTTCTGGAGAAAACCCGGGAGATCAATAAACTAATTCAAAAAGCTGCCGGCCACCCCATTAGTTTCGCTGAGATGGCAAAAACGCTATGCGAAAATGTCGGGGCCAATATATACATATTGGGCCGCCGGGGCAAAATTTTGGGCTATGCTTTTATGGAGAATTTTTATTGCCCGACCATGGAGGATATCGTCAAGCTGGAAGGTCATTATCCGGATCAATATAATGACGATTTGCTGCGCATGAATGAGACGCAGATCAATATCGACCGCGAGGGCAATTGCGTTTTCGGCATCCACTCATCTTGCTTCCTCAAAAACAAATATACTACGGTAGTACCGATTCAAGGCGGCGGCCAAAGGCTTGGCACGCTGATCCTCTCCAAAACCGGCGAAATCGACAATAATGATCTGATTCTGGCTGAGCTGGGCGCTACAGTCATCGGTATGGAAATCCTGCGCGCCCGGACGGAAAAGCTGGAGGAAACCGCCCGGCTTAAAGCCGTGGTGTCGATCGCTTTTGATACCTTGTCCTTCTCCGAGCTGGAGGCTGTGGAGCATATTTTCAGCGAGCTGGGCGGTAGCAATGGCCTGCTGGTTGCCTCCAAGATCGCCGATAAGGTCGGCATCACCCGTTCCGTCATCGTCAATGCCTTACGTAAGCTCGAATCCGCGGGCGTAATCGAAGTGCGCTCGCTTGGCATGAAAGGCACCTATATCCAGGTGCTGAACGATTTTCTCATGGATGAGCTGGAAAGAGTGCAAAACAACCGACGCAGGGCGTAACCAGCCTTAAGCCAGGTAGGTAGCACCGGGGATGGGAGCGTTCTATTCCCGGTTTATTTCATTTAATCACGCCGCTCATAACGGCGCCATACGGCTTTAGCGACATGAGCGCCTTCGGGCATGTACATGATAACTGCTCTTTGGCCGGTCGGCCGCCTGTCAGGCTTGTTTACGGTTAACTTAGTTAAAACCGGATTCCCCGCATAGCTATTGAGGTGCAATATGCCGCCAATCACAATCGAGGAAATTATTGCCGAGGTCAAGGCCTACAACCACGCTTCCAATAGCGAGTTGATCCTTGAGGCCTATCATCTTGCCGCTGAGTACCATAAAGACCAGCGGCGCGATTCCGGCGAGCCTTATATCCACCACCCCCTGGAGGTAGCGCATATCCTGGCCTCGATGCAGATCGACGACACCACGATCATCGCCGGGCTGCTTCATGATATGATGGAGGATACAAAGGTCGATCCAAAGCTGATCGAGGAAAAATTCGGCCATGCCGCCCTTGTTCTGGTACAGGGCGTTACCAAATTGTCGCGCCTGGAATTCCGCACCCGTCATGACGCTCAGGCGGAAAGCCTGCGCAAGATGTTTATGGCCATGAGCAGCGATATCCGCATTATTCTTGTCAAGCTGGCGGACCGCCTGCATAATATGCGCACGATCGACAGCCATCATTCCATGCTCAGGCAAAAA